>WRGV01000001.1 GCA_009787035.1 Propionibacteriaceae bacterium
GGCGTCGGCGGCGTGTAGGCGGGCCGGCTGATCGGGCCCAGGTCGGGCAGCTGCGGCTGCTGGACCTGCCACGGCGTGGCACTGCCCGCACCCACGAGCACCAGGCCTGCCAACACCGCCATGCCTGCGATCGTCCCGCCCAACACCAAGGAATGGGACATACGCGGCATACGCCCAGCCTACCTGTGTGCCGGGTGGCGCATCGCCGCATCACAGGGCGAGTCCGGGCGCCATGCGGCCGGTGGCTGGAACAAACTCGTTCTCAGAAGCCGGAAAACTCCCCACAATCGCCGCATCGGAACACCTGGCCGCAACCGTGTCCCACAGAAGCCCGTGATGCCCACTTCCCCACGCCCGCCCCGCCACCCACGCATGAGACAATTCGCCGCCCATGAGCTCGAAAACACCCGAAAAAGGCCCGATCCGAGGCGCGGGACGCGAGTTTGTCCCACCTGTCCCCCGCAGGCGCGGCCATCGGGGCGCGCGCGGCCACATCTCCTACACTGGGCGGTATGAACCACGAGTCGCTGGCGGCGCGCGGGGTCCGGTTGATCGGGCCCGACACGATCGAGATCGGCCCCGAGGTCGATCCGGAGCGCATCGGCGAGGGCGTGGTCATCCACCCAGGCTGCCGCGTGCGCGGCGCCGCGACGCTGATCGGCCCGGGCTGCGAGCTCGGCGCCGAGGCGCCGGTGACGCTCGACGGCTGCGCCCTCGGCGCAAACGTCGCCCTGGCAGGCGGATACGTCGCCGGCTCGGTGTTCTTGGACGAAGCCAGCGTCGGCTCGGCCGCGCAGATCCGCCCGGCCTGCCTGCTGGAGGAGCACGCCGGTGCCGCCCACGCCGTCGGCCTCAAACAGACGATCCTGTTCCCGTACGCGCAGCTGGGCAGCCTGATCAACTTCTGCGACGTGCTGTTGGCCGGCGGGACATCCCGCAAGAACCACTCCGAGGTCGGCTCCGGCTTCATCCACTTCAACTACACCCCCCGCGGCGACAAGGCCACGGCCAGCGCCTTCGGCGATGTGCCCCGCGGCGTGTTCCTGCGCGAACCGCGCATCTTCCTGGGCGGCCAGGGCGGCGCGGCCGGCCCGGTGCGCACCGGTTTTGGGACATTCACCGCCGCCGGCGTCATCCTGCGCGAAGACCTGGCCGACGGCGAGACCGCCAACTTCCTCAACACCACCCAGCCCGACGCCGATGCCGACCGCGAGGCCCGCCTGCCCCGCAAGGTGCGCCACAACATCGAATACCTGGCCGACCTCGCCGCGCTGCGCGCCTGGTACGACCTGGTGCGCCGTCCCTACCTCGAAGCCCGCCCGCTCGGCGCCCCGCTGCTGGACGCCGCCCTGACCGTCATCGACGCCGCCCGCACCGAGCGCGCCAAGCGCCTGGTCGAGCTGGCGGGCCTGGTCACCATCCGCTCCGGCAGGCCGTCCACGCCCGCCCGGCTGCAGTTCCAGCGGCACGCCACGGATGCCGCCGACGCGATGCTCGGCTGCGCGGTCCGTCCGGACGACGGCTTCATCGCCGCGGCCACCGCGCCAGCACAGGCCGGCACCGGCTACCTCGACGCGATCGCCGCGCTGCCGTCCGACATCGTCGACCGAGGCGTTGCCTGGCTGCAGGGCGTGGCCGCCGACGTGCGCCGCGCCGGGGCCGCGCCGATCCCCCGGCTTGCCGGGGCGCCGGTTTGAGCCCGGACGGGTGTTCGGGGCACGATGGATGCGCGCCCGCGTGTCGCGCGGCGGAAGGGACGGATCATGGGGGCACTGTTCGGAACCGATGGCATCCGGGGCGAGGCTAACCGCGCACCCATGGACGCGATGACGGCATTCGCGCTGGGACAAGCGGTGACGCACGTCATCCATCCGCACGACCGTCCCCCGGTCGTGGTCATCGGCAAGGACACCCGCGTCTCTGGCTACATGCTCGAATCGGCGCTGGAGGCCGGCGTCACCTCGATGGGCGGCATCGCCTACATGCTCGGCGTGCTGCCGACGCCCGGCGTCGCCTACATCACCGAATCGATGCGCGCCGACGCGGGTTTCGTCGTCTCCGCTAGCCACAACCCCTATCAGGACAACGGCATCAAGGTCTTCGCCGGCACCGGCTTCAAGCTGCCCGACGCCGAGGAGGACGAGATTGAGCGGCTCATGCTGTCCGGCAAGCTGCCCGAGCTGACCCCGCACCCCGACCACATGGGCCGCGCGTACCGGCTGGACGACGCGATCGGGCGCTACGTCGTCTTCCTCAAGAGCTCGTTCCCCCGCCGGCTCACCCTGACCGGCCTCAAGATCGCCATGGATGTCGGCAACGGCGCCACCTACAAGGTCGCCCCGATGGTGTTCCGCGAGCTGGGCGCCGAGGTCGAGATCATCCACAACCAGCCCGACGGCTTCAACATCAACAAGGACTGCGGCTCGCAGCACACCCAGGACCTCGCCGCGCTCGTCCGCGCCTCGGGCGCCGCCATCGGCCTCGCCTTCGACGGCGACGGCGACCGGCTCATCGCCGTGGACGAGCTCGGCAACCAGATCACCGGCGACCAGATCCTGATGATCAACGCGCTGCAACTGCAGGCCGAGCGCCGCCTGGCCAACGACGTCGTCGTCAGCACCGTCATGAGCAATCTCGGCGTGACGCTGTGCTGCCAGCAGCACGGCATCACCCACCACAAGGCGGCCGTCGGCGACCGCTACGTGCTGGAGGCCATGCAGGAGCTCGGCGGCGTCATCGGCGGCGAGGACTCCGGCCACATGATCTTCCTGCGCAACCACACCACCGGCGACGGCATCATGACCGCCCTGCAGACCATCGCCTGCATGATCAAGCAGGACGCGCCGCTGTCGCAGCTGGCGAAGGTGGTCACCATCTTCCCGCAGTCGCTGATCAACGTGGACGTCACCCGCAAGCCCAACATCAACTCCGTGCCCGAGGTCGTCGAGGCCATCGAGGCCGTCGAGGCCGAGCTCGGCGAGCAGGGACGCGTGCTCGTGCGCTACTCCGGCACCCAGAACATGTGCCGCGTCATGGTCGAGGGCCCGACCCAGGACGACACCGATCGCCTGGCGGGTCAGATCGCCGCCGTGGTGCGCGCCAATCTCGGGTGACTCGTCTGGTATCGCCGGCGCTCCGGCTCCGGGGGGACTCGCTCAGCTACCGCGGGCGCGCGGGCTCCAGAGAACGTTCGTCGCAGCACCGCTCCACGCGCCGGATCGCCTGCGGCGATCGTATCCGGCGCGCTCCGCTCGGCGACCTCGCATACCGGCGCTCCGGCAGAGCCGGACCGCAGCGGTCAGCTCGGCCGACGTGCTGCTCGTGAACGTTCTCTTGCGCCCGCGCTCATCTGGGTGGCCTTGCGGACGCTGACTCCCCAGGATTGTCCCGTCACCGTCGCTTTCCCGTCACCGTCGCTTGGGGTGAGCGGGGCTTGCGCGCGCCGGCTTCCGCACCTTCGTCACCTCAGGCGCTCTGGCTGACGCCAGCTTTTTGGGACAACGGCGCAGCCAGCGGGCCCCACACGCCCATAACCGGGCCACTCCCGGCATCTGGCTGCGCGAATGTCCCACTGTGCCCCCAACCCCCGCGCGCCACACACCCCAGCACCACGAACACGCACCATGTGGGACAACGGCGCAGCCAGCGGGCCCCACACGCCCACAATCGGGCCACTCCCGGCATCTGGCTGCGCGAATGTCCCACTTTCTCCGTGGCCACCGCGGCATGACTGCCGCAGCGCGGCACGCGCCCGCCGTCGTGCGAGATACTGGAGCATGGCTCTTGTGCGCATCGACCGCGAATCTGACGTCACCACCATCACGCTGACCGACGCGGCGACGCGCAACACCTTGTCCCAGGCGATGCTCACACAGTTGCGCTGTGCGATCGAGGACGTCGGGCAAACCGACACCCTGGTCGTCGTGCTGGCGGCCGAGGGGCCGGTGTTCAGCGCCGGGCACAATCTGGGCGAACTGGTCGGCATCTCGGCGCCAGACGCGCGGCGCCTGTTCGAGGCGGCGGCCGCCACGATGGCGGCGCTGCACGCGATTCCGCAGCCGGTGATCGCACGGGTGCAGGGGCCGGCGTTCGCCGCCGGATGCCAGCTGGTCGCCTCGGCCGATCTGGCGATCGCGGCCGCGTCCGCATCCTTCGCGCTGCCGGGCATCACGCGCGGCCTGTTCTGCCACACGCCGCTGGTCGCGGTCAGCCGGGCCATCGCGCCCAAGCGGGCGCTGGAGATGGCGCTCACGGGCACGCCGATCGACGCCGAGACGGCCGCGCAGTGGGGCTTGGTCAACCGCTGCGTTCCCGACGACCAGCTCGACGCCGCCGTGGACGAGCTCGTGCACCGCCTGACCGACACGGGCAGCCCATACGCACGTGGCTTGGGTAAACGTGTCTTCTACGACCAGGCGGGCCTGCCCGAGGCGCAGGCGTACGCCCTCGCGGCGCCGGCCATCGCGCTCAACGCGATCCTGCCGGACGCGCAGGAGGGCTTCGCATCGTTCGTCGCCAAGCGTGCCCCGCAGTTCACGATGGGCCCGCATGACTGAGGGGACGCGCGAACCGGCGGGCCGCCGCGACCTGAACACCTTGCCCAAGGCCCACCTGCACCTGCATTTCACCGGCTCGCTGGACGCGCGGACGCTGCGTCACCTGGCCGACCGCGCCGGCGAACGCCTGCCCGAGCAGCTTGTCCACGACACCGCGCTGTCGGTGCCGGCCACGACGCGCGGGTGGTTCCGGTTCCAGCGTTCGTACGACCTGGCCCGCCGCATGGTCAGCTCGGAGCCGGCGATGCGCACGGTCGTGCGCATGGCCGCCGAGCACGACGCGGCCGAGGGCGCCCGGCGCCTGGAGCTGCAGATCGACCCGACCAGCTACGCCCCGTTCGTCGGCGGTCTGGCCCCGGCGCTGGAGATCGTGCTCGACGAGGCCCGTCTGGCAAGCCACGACACCGGCGTGCAGATCGGCGTCATCGTAGCGGCCTCGCGCATCCGGCACCCCATCGAGGCCCGCACGCTGGCGCGGCTGGCGGGTCGCTACGCCGGGGACGGCCCCGGCCAGGTCGTCGGTTTCGGCTTGTCGAACGACGAATGGGCGGGCGACACGCCCGAGTGGGAGGGCGCGTTCCGCATCGCCGCGAAGGCGGGCTTGCGCTCGGTGCCCCACGGCGGCGAGCTNCGTGGCCCCGACCACGTCCGCGAGGTGTTCGGTTTCCTGCATCCCGACCGGCTGGGCCACGGCGTGCGCACCACGGAGGATCCGGCGCTGCTGGACGAGCTCGTCAGGGCCGGGGTTGCGTTCGAGGTGTGCCCCGCGTCGAACGTGCATCTGGGNGTCTACGCGACGCTGGCCGATGTGCCCCTGGAGCGGCTGCTCGCCGCCGGTGCGACGGTGGCCCTGGGTGCCGACGATCCGCTGCTGTTCCACGCGCGCCTGAGCGATCAGTACCGGCTCGTGCGCGACACGCACGGTCTCGACGACGCCGCGCTGGCCGAGTTGGCGCGCTCATCCATCCGCGCATCGTTCGCATCGGACGCCGACAAGCAAGAATGGCTGTCCGGCATCGACGCCTGGCTCGCCGCGCCGGCGCCTCTGTGAAGCCAGCGCCCCCGATCGCGGGACAGATGTGCATCCAGAGCCCGATTTTCAGCCAAGAACGGCCCGAAATCGAGATCTGGAACGACGTTTGTCCCACAGCAGAGGCCGAAAGGGACAAGCCCCGGCAGCCAGACGCGTGACGACGCTAGTCGAAGAGCTCGCCGACCCAGTCGCCGACGTCGTCGGAGTCGAGCGGATCGACGTCGGGTTCGTCGTAGCTGAAGTCGAGATCGGCGGCGCCGTCGCTGGCATCGACCTGGGCGCGCAGACCCGTGGGCCTGGCGCTCCCCGCCGCCCCGAGATCGGCGTGCAAAGCGATGACGAGCCGCGATACAGCGGCGTCCAATTCGGCGATCGCGGCGGTCGGTTCCGGACCGTCCAGGCCTGCCTCGGCGTCCTCGCGCGCCACGGGGAAGACCCAGATGCGCTCCGGATCGGGCGCGGCGCCCCGGGGAAAGACGACACCCACCTGCGCGCCCCACAGCGCCGGCACGCGCGCCGCGGCATCCCCCACCGCGCGAGCCAGATCTGATGCGAAAGCCTCCACGATGTCTGAGGTGCTCATGCCTCGATTCTCCCATACTGGCCGCAGTTCCCGAACCTCTGCCGCCGTCGCCGACTCGCCCGCCGGATCGATCCTCACAGATCTCGCAGCGCATCATCTGGAGCGATACTCGCGGTGCGAAGAACCCGGAACAAAGCTCCCATCGCAGTTGCCAGCGGCGGGCCGATAGCACAGCCGACCACCCACCACGGCGAGGGCAAGGCGAACTGCGTCGGGATCGTCAGCCATCCAAATGTGCGCCCGCCCAGCGCTGCCATCACGCCAAAGCCGACGAGGAAACCCACCACGACCGCAATGACACCGACCAGAAGACCCAACAAAGCGACTTCACCCAGCAACGAACGGGCTACCTGCGGCGTCGTCCACCCCATGGCCTTCAGCAAACCCACCACTCGGCGCTGCGACAGCGCGATCCCAGACCCTAATGACGTTCCCACCAGCGCGCACACCATCAACAAGGCGCAGCCCAGCATCAAACTGAAGCTTTGGATCAACCGCAGAGCCTGCGGAAGCTCATGAGTGAGCGCAAAGTAGCTCGTGCCCGCGATACCATGCGCGGCCAGTTCGCCGACGACAGCAGACGCATCCTGCGCAGAATCGGCCTTTAGGAAGACCTGATCGTATCCGGCCGCGGTGAACTGAGATGGCGTCATGCCCTTGTAGGCCGCTTGCCATGCCACGGCATTGTCCAGGGACACGAATGCCGCAGCCAAACCATCCACTTTGGCATCTGCCGGATCATAGAACCCCACGACGTGGAGATTCACATTCTTGGTCGCCCCTTGCATGTCTGACCCATTCCTCGCGACCAGCTGCTCGTATGAGAACGTCACAGACGATCCGGCAAGCTGTGTCATGTCGTATCCGTTCACACTGGCCGGCAGGACGATGGAGTGATCATCCAGCACGGAGGGGCACGGATACTTCGAGAGGCATTGTGGCACCAGCTCGGGAGCTGTCGCCGTCGCCCAGACGATAACAGGCGTGGCATTATCCTCAACACTCAAACCAGTCTGCACCCAGGGATACACCGCCACCACATGGGGAAACGACCTCAACTCCTGCAGGACTTGCGGAGTGATCGGCGTCGGAGTCGTCGCCGCGCTCTGTGCACTGACACTGATCAGCGTCAAACTTGACCGATCGCTGAGCTCACTGTAGGTTCCCCCGGCTGCTTCGGCGACCAGAATGGCCACACCAAAGGCAAGACCGCCCAGTATGCCAACGCACATGCTGAAGACTCGATGATCTGGCAGGAGCGACCGCAGGAATGATAAGAGCGTGAATCGCCATCTCATGACACAATCCCCCGACGAGCCGCCTGATGCCCCTGACTCATGACGACTTCCCGAGTGCAGTAGCCACCAACCAGCGCCTGATGAGATGCAACCACCACGCAGGCACCCTGTTGCGCGATACTCGCCAACGCGCCGAGCACGCGTCGAGCCACCGCGTCGTCCAACCCTGAAATGGGCTCATCTGCCAACACGATCGGCGGTCGGTTGATGATGGCGCGCACAATGGCGGCTCGCTGCTGTTCGCCCCCCCCGACAACCGTCGCGCCTGCACGTGAAGTCGCCCCGCCAAACCGAGGTCGGCCAGCAGCTCGCCGGCTCGCGTCGAGGCGACGCGGCCACCTGCCAACAGCACATTATCGAGCGGGTCTAGCCAACCGACAAGGTTGTGCGTCTGAAAGACGAATCCTATTAGTTCCCGGCGCAACCGGGCCATCGCACTCGCCGATGTCCACCGTATGGGCGACCCACACAATTCAACATCGCCCGTGTCAGCCGACGTCAGCAAACCGACGATGTTGAGCAGCGTGGTCTTGCCGACGCCCGATTCGCCATGCAGCCAGACGACCTCACCTGCGTCGGCGACCAGGGACGTGTCTGGCAGCGCCACGACGGTCTGGCCGTCGGTTCGGTACGACTTACTGACGTGCATCACAGCAATTGTTGGCGCGCCCGGCATCACAACACCCAATCCTTCGTTGCGACCTCATAGGTCCCACCCGAATCGAGCAGCAGTCGCGTCACATCGAGCGAGCACCCTTCACCCGCAGTCGACATTTGCACCAAGGTCGGAAACCCCGTGCAGCCAAGATGATCATTGATAACGCCCTGCAGCGCCATCCGAACCCCACTCTCCTCGGTCATCGAGTGTGTGTTAAGCACCGGGAGCCAACGCACAAGGTATTCCATTGGTCCGGAATAGCTCCGGATGTCACCTGGACTCGCGTCCATCATGTTCGAGTAGTAGCCAACTAGCTGCGACGCCTGGCCTGACTCGATCGCCAAGTCCAACATAGCCAGCGCGTTAAACTCCGTCTGCATATCAGATGCGGGGGATGGGGCGAAGATCAACGGCGGCACTTGCGCGCCTAGACACTCCATCGCGTCGGCCAGAGCCTGCACTGACCGAGCGGCAGCGACCGTGACAGTGATCTGCTTCAGCGATGCATCGCCAGCACCGACAAGCTTCGCATGTTGGTCGCTGGAGAGTTTGCCCATCATCGCCAACGCGCACCCGGCCTCGAGCTCAGACTGCAGATCAGCACCGGAACTCGGTCCGGAAGATGTCAGCGCAGCCGTGAGGCTCTGCTGAGTCTGTTGGGTGGCGATGGACGCGAAATCCTGTGAGACCAAGCGAGCCACTTCATATGTTGTGTGCACATCGCCCTGAGCCGCCACATATCCATGCACAAGCTGGGTCGATGGATCTATCCGAGCCTTGACCTGGTTGACAAGCGGATCGAGAGCACTCAGATCCTGCCCCAGCAAGACCCACGCTTGGGCCGCGAATGACGCTTCAAGCATGTTTCCCGCTAGGGGTGCCTCAAGAAAAGGTCGGAGCAGTGAGGCGATCGCCTGCCGATCGATGTCAGCCTCGCCCTGCACGGCCTGGCATGTGAGCCCGTAAAGGTTCAGGACATCCATGGCTTGGGCAATGCGCGATGGCAGAGTGTAGTGAACGTCCACCGGAGACAACGTCGCACCGAGAAGGGCTGCCGCCACTTGGCTCCTGACGTCCAGATAGGGAGACGCAGCGCGGGCGGCCATTACCGATGGACTGTTCAGATAACTCATGACTGTCGTGGCCTGGGGAAAGGTCGGGCAGGGGCGCGTCGCGGCACACCAGGCCTCGACGACGATCACAAGGTATCCGATGCGGTCAGGGGTATCTTGTGGCGCAGCCCCTACCGCAGTCACCGCGGCATCAGCAGTCAAGGTGGCCCGTCCCGTCAGTTGCGCTGTCGCCCATGCTTGATATACCGGATTGTCAATCGTCGCGGTCATCGCAGCGGCAATCGAAGCCTGTGACGGACGCAGAGGCGGGGCACCGGCCGCCTTCAGCACAGCCTGCGCATAGACGGAGTCCAAGCTGTCCAGGGGACCGACAGTGGAGCTGTTCGGATCCCGAAAGAGGCCGGTTTGATCATCACGCAGCCCACTGAACTCACCCAGCAGGCCAGGTGGATACGGACGAACGTCTCCGCCTGGCCGCTGGATATGAATGACAACGAACACGCCGATCAGCACTGCCGCAAGCAGGACAGCAACACTGACAAGAACACGCCGCTTCATGTGGATGCTTCTCGAAGACTAGTTGATCGTCTCCAGACTCACTGCGACCGTCTGAGGAGACCCCGCCACAAAGGCCGATCCTGACACGCTGGTCGTGATGAACAGCGTCCACCAGTTCGCGCACGCGCTTCCCGACAGATACGACCCCGTTGCGCCGTTGTTGTTGGTCCACGAGTACTGCAACGCATTGTTTTGACCGGAGACATTTGCTCCACCGATCGTCGCGCCCAAGCCATGAGCTGTGATCGTCGTCACGTTCTTGACCCATGACGGCGTGCCCCAGTAGACCCGAACCCACGACGAGTACCCCATGCAGTAGCCACTCCCCGTGTAATTGCTCACGGTCGCACCGGACTGAACGCCGGCCAGATTCGAAAACAGGACGATCGGAGACGACTTTGTGTTCGCGAGGGCATCCGAGGCGGGCCCCACCAGGGCACTCCCGGCACAAACCATCGCGCCAGCGGCAACTACCGCCAGAATCTTCTTCATTTTCATTGTTGCTTCTTCTCTCTATCCGGGCCAAGTCGTATGATAGTCCGGAATTCGTTGACGGGACTACGTAGAAGAGAGAGAGAGACACTCAGTCAGGCGGCTTGCAACGGTGCGACAGCGAGGAGTCGATTGATGCTGTTCTTTGGCTTCCGAAGAGAAACACTAGCGCCGGCAGGCAACACGGTCAAGAGGCGAGAGGCACTCAGTTCCACATGTTCACCCACAGCACAAGTGGAGCATTCTCCCTTGCCACACTGCCATTGACATATGCATCGCGTGCCCCGCCCTGTACGTCATGGCTATCGGTGCATGTCGACGAAGCGGGAGTAGTGGCCTTGGAAGGCCGTGGTGATGGTGGCGGTGGGGCCGTTGCGGTGCTTGGCGACGATGAAGTCGGCCTCGCCGGCCCGGGGGCTGTCGCGCTCGTACGCGTCCTCGCGGTGCAGCAGGATCACCATGTCGGCGTCCTGTTCCAACGAACCCGACTCGCGCAGATCCGACAGCATCGGCTTCTTATCCGAGCGGGCCTCAGGCGACCGGTTCAACTGGCTCAGCGCCACCACCGGCAGATCCAACTCCTTGGCCAACAGCTTGATCTGACGGGAAAACTCCGACACCTCCAACTGGCGGCTCTCGACCTTCTTGCCCGAACTCATCAACTGCATATAGTCGATGATCACCAGCTTCAGATCGTGGCGCTGCTTCAACCGACGCGCCTTCGAACGAATCTCCATCATCGTCAGATTCGGCGAATCATCGATGAACAACGGCGCATCCTGGATCGCCCCGATCCGGGTGTTGATCCGATCCCAATCCTCATCGGTCATATGCCCATTGCGGATATGACTCAACTGCACCGTCGCCTCCGCCGACAACAACCGCATCACAATCTCAGTCTTGCTCATTTCCAGACTGAAGAACGCCGTCGTCATCCCGTGATGAATCGCCGCCGCCCGCGCAAAATCCAACCCCAACGTCGACTTGCCCAACGCCGGACGCGCCGCCACGATCACCATCTGCCCCGAATGCAGCCCGTTCGTCAACTCGTCCAGATCCGCGAACCCAGTCGGCACCCCGTTCATCGTGCCGCCATGCGACTCGATCGCCTCAATCTCGTCGTACGTGGGATCCAGCAGATCCCGCAACACCTGGTAATCCTCGGACGTCTTGCCCGTCGACACGTTATAGATCGTCTGCTGAGCCACATCGACCAGATCACGCACATCGCCCTGACCCTGGTAGCCCAGCTGCGCGATCTTGATCGAGGCATCCACCAGCCGGCGCAGCACCGCCTTGTCCGCGATGATCTGCGCATAGTAGGCCGCGTTCGCCGCGATCGACACCGACCCCACCAGGTCGAGCAGATACACCGGCCCGCCCACCCGGGCCAGCTGCGCCTGCTTCTCCAGCTCCGCCGCCACCGTGATCGCATCAGCGGGCTCGCCCTTAGCATGCAGCTCCACGATCGCGTCGAAGATCGTCTCATGCTTGGGCAGATAGAAATCCTGCCCCGACACGACATCCACGACGTCCGCGATCGCGTCCTTGCTCATCAGCATCGCGCCCAGCACAGCCTGCTCCGCCGCGATGTCCTGCGGCGGAGTGCGTCCGTCCGACGCACGCTGCTGGTCCGGCGCCGCGAAATCTTGCGGCGTCAGCTCCTCGATCATGCTGCTCCCTCCGGCACGAAGCCGTCCTCGTCTGCCGGGCAGACGTCGTCACGTCCACCTGACCAACAGTCTCGCAGCCGCCTCTGACACTTTTCCGACGGCCCGCTTCCCGGAGCTCCCAGCAACCCCGCACGCCCCGACATGCCCCATCACATCGTCGCGTTCCCCACACGCTAATAGGTCACCAAAGGCCCACGCAAGGGGCGTTGTGCACAGGCCCTGTGGACAGCCTGGGGACGCCTGTGGACCACCCGGGACAGACGGTGGACGGCGTGTGGCCGAGCCTGCGAATGTGGCCGAACCTGGACGCCTCAATCCTGCCCGGACAAGCACAAACATCCAACAATCCCGGTGGTGGGGAACCAATTTACGTAAGTTTCCGCGGGTGGTTCATCAGCTGGACACCCGCGCTGATGGACGTCCGTGGGTGCCCCGACAAGGGGTTTTTCCACAGGCCATGTGGACAGCGCTCCGGCCGTGCGGCGCCGTCGCGCCACCGATCGCCACGGGCGAACACGGCTCCCCGGCGCGGCGTCCGGACGCCCGTCCCGAAGGCTCCGATCCGACTGTCACAGGGCCCGCCTACAATGATGAATGCATGCAGCCCGCACCGCCCCGGGCCCCGAGCACCAGGAGGCGCCATGATCACGCATTACACCGTCACCGGCATGAGCTGCGAGCACTGCCGCCACCACGTCACCACCGAGGTCGGGTCGATCCCGGGCGTCCAAACCGTGGCGGTCGATCTCGCCAGCGGAGGCATGGACGTCACCAGCGCCGCACCCGTGCCGTTCGAGGCCATCCAGGCCGCCGTCCACGAGGCCGGCGACTACGAGGTGCAGCCGGGGTGAGCGCGGTCGCACCCCCCGGCGCCCCGCCCAGCGGCCGTCCGAGCCCGGCCCTGACGGCGCTCACGCTGCGCATCGATGACATGACCTGCGCCTCGTGCGCGACGCGCGTCGAGCGCGCGCTCAACAAGGTGCCGGGCGTGCGCGCCAGCGTCAACTACGCCACGCACCAGGCCCGCGTCTTCGCACCCCCCACCCTCGACACGGCCACGCTGATCGGCGCGGTCGAGCACGCGGGCTACGGCGCGAGCGTGCCCGNCCCGGAATCCCCGCCCCCGGACGAGGCCGCCGCGCTGGCCTGGCGCATGTGGCTGGCGATCGGCGCCGGCCTGCCGGTCGTCGTGCTTTCGATGGTGCCGGGCATCCAATTCCCGGGCTGGCAGTGGGTGTGCCTGGCGTTGACGCTGCCGGTATATACCCTTGCCGGATGGCGGTTCCACCGCGCCACACTGTTGAATCTGCGCCACCGCGCCGTCACGATGGACACGCTGATCAGCGTCGGGACGACCGCCGCGCTGGCCTGGTCACTGTTCGCCCTGATCGCGGGCGGGGCGGGACACATCGGCTACCGCCACGCCATCGCGTGGCACCTGCAGCGCGCACATTCCGGCGCCGACATCTACCTGGAGGCCGTCGTCGCCATCATCGCGTTCCTGCTGATCGGGCGCTACGCCGAGGCCCGCGCGACCACCCGGGCCGGCGCCGCCACGCGCGAGCTGCTGGCTCTGGTGCCGACGCAGGCCACACTGCTGGACGACGGCCGCGAGACGTCCGTCCCCGCCGAGGCGCTGCGCGTCGGCGACCTGTTCGTCGTGCGCCCCGGCGAACGGATCGCCACCGACGGCGTCGTCGTCGAGGGGCATTCGGCGCTGGACAACGCCGTGATCACCGGCGAATCGCTGCCCGTCGAGGTCGGCCCGGCCTGCGATGTCGTCGGCGCCGCCGTCAACACCACCGGACGCCTGGTCGTGCGCGCCACGCGCGTCGGGGCGAACACGCAGATGTCCCAGATCGCCCGGCTGGTGGACGACGCGCAGTCGAGCAAGTCGCAGGTGCAGCGCCTGGCCGACGCGGTCGCGGGCGTGTTCGTCCCAATCGTCCTCGCGCTGGCCGTGGTGACGCTCGCCGTGTGGGCGCTGCTCAGCCGCGACGCGTCCACGGCCGTCAGCGCCGGCGTCGCCGTCGTCATCATCGCCTGCCCTTGCGCGCTGGGCCTGGCCACNCCGGTGGCGCTGCTCACGGCGTCCGGACGAGGCGCGCAGCTCGGCATCCTGGTGCGCGGCGCGGCGGCACTGGAGGCCGCCCATCGCGTGGACGTCGTCGTGCTCGACAAGACCGGCACGCTCACCACCGGCGTCATGGCGGTGGCGGACGTGCGTCCCGTTCCCGGCCAAGACCGGGATGAGCTCGTCGCCATCGCCGCGGCCGCGGAGGCCGGCTCGGAGCATCCGATCGCCCGCGCGATCGCGTCGCTGGCATCCGGGGACGGCCCCGCCGCCACCGATGTCACCGCCGTGCCCGGCGCGGGCGTGCGCGCCGTGGTGGACGGACGCCCGGTGCTGGCCGGGCGCCCCGACTGGGTGGGCGCGCAGCTCGTCCCCGCCCGGCCGGATGCCGCAGACTCGTCCTCCACCGATGCGACGCTGGTCGCCGTAGCGTGGGACGGACGCCTGCGCGGCACCATCGCCGTGCGCGATCAGGTGCGCGCGACATCGGCCGCCGCTGTCGCGGGTTTTCGTCGGATGGGTCTGCGGCCGGTGTTGCTGACCGGCGACACGCAGGCCGTGGCCCAGGCCGTCGCCACAGCCGTCGGCATCGACGACGTGCGCTCCGGGGTGGCCCCGGCGGACAAGGCCGCCACGATCGCCGCCCTGCAGGCACAGGGGCATCGTGTGGCGATGGTGGGCGACGGCGTGAACGATGCAGCCGCCCTGGCCCAGGCCGACCTGGGCATCGCGATGGGCGCGGGCACCGGCGCGGCGATCGCCGCCGCCGACCTGACGCTGATGCGCTCCGACCTGGGATGTGCGGTGGATGCCGTGCGGCTGGCGCGCGCCAGCTTCGCCACCATCCGCACCAACATGGTCTGGGCCTGCGCCTACAACGTGGTCGCCATCCCGATCGCGGCATGTGGGCTTCTCAACCCCATGATCGCCGGCGCCGCGATGGCGTGCTCCTCGCTGTTCGTCGTCGGCAACTCGTTGCGCCTGCGCCGGTTCAAGCCGTGAGGACGGCACCCGTCCCCACTCACGCTCGACGCCGACCCGCAGCATCGCGGAAAACTCTCGACTAAAAGTCCACAACTTCCTCGGCACCAGGCACTGGCCGAGTAATATATGCGTCAGAAAGGCAGAATACCCCCGACCGGAGGGCCTGACAAGCAGCCAGGTTCTCCATTTCTCGAAACCAACTGAATGTTTTTATTTCGATCCTGAGTAGCATTGATAACTTCGCAAGCAGTAGTTATCCTGGTTCGCGGGTGAGAGCAGAGAGTCAGCGGTTCGAGCTGCAGCAGCGTTGCTCGAACCGTACAACGTGCGGCAGGACATGCCGCAACCAACGTGGTGCCGCCGATTCGTCGGCAGGCATCACCAAATGACCAGCCAGCTTCGGGGGAGGTTGCGCTGGTCGTGCAGGCCGGGCGCGGGGCGGTGCCCGGCCTGCACCTTGTCTGCAGCAGTTTCCGGGCATCCCGTCGGCGTGTGCTTGGTCAGTCAGGCCAGCCGGACACGCGGTCCGAGGTGACGGGCTGGCCGCCGAGCGCCTTGACGAAGTCGGCGTTGGCTAGCCACTGAGCCGTGGCGGGCAGCGCCAGACATACGATGCCGACCACGTCCACGAGCACCAGCAGCGCCAGCACCGGCACGTTGGCGACCACCGCGATGGCGTTGGGGAAGATGGCGTTGAGCGCGAGCAGCACGATGGCCCCGTTGCGCCACGCCCGCCGCGCGCCCAGCATCCGGATCGCGCAGATCACCAGCAACACCCCGGCCACGACGCCGACCGCGCCGCACGTGACGATCGCGGTGTGCAGCCCCGCGATCTCCGACTCAGGCGCCTTCGCCTCGGCCACGGCCCGCGGCGCGTATTCCCCCGCGTAGCGCACGAAGATGCCCCCGACGAGCAGACACTCCACCGCAATCAGCACGGCGCAGATCGCCCCCACCAGGACGGGGAGCGGACGCGCCGGTTCGCTCGGGGCTGGCGTGGAGCTCCGCGGCCGCAGATCGAAGAACGACATGGGCTCATTATGGCACCCGCACACGCCCCGGACCGCCCGTCTGGTGGTGCCCACGGCGTTGTGCCAGCCGCCTCGTCGGACGTCTCGGCGTCGCTGGCCGGGGGCGTGGGCTCGCTGCTGCAGAGCCTGCAGGTCGCCACCGGGCACCTCGCCCTTGAGCAGCGCCAGTACGACGCCGAGTCGGACTGGCAGAAGGACCACCACCTGATCCTCAGCGCCATCGCGACCGTGGCGGGCATCGCGGCGATGATCGCATCGGCGGGCACGGCCGCCCCGGCCGTGGTGGCAGGACTGACAGCCGTGTCTGTGGCCGCCACGGGTGTCGGCATGGGCTACGACATCGCCGAGCACAACACCGCGGGCGCCATCGAAGACGGCGCCTTCATCGTGCTGCCCGTGATCGTCAACGGCGTCGTGACGTTCATGCGGTTCGCCGCGTCCGACCTGCCCGCGATCGAGGACGCCGCGCTCGCCCAGGCCGAGGCGGAGGCCCGCACCCAGCTGCCCGACACGTCAGCGGCCGCACATCCCGATTGGCCGCTGATCACGGATGGTTCCCACGTCGATCCCGCGACCAGTCCGGCGGCTCCCCCGAGCTTGACAATCTCGTCTCCCAGCTCAGCACCGTCAACCTGAGCAAGTACAAGGTCCTAGAGAACATCTGGACCAACGCCATCAAGGCGGGCGAGCACGTGACCGTCGACGGACACATCACCACCGACCCCACCACAGGCCGACCCATAGAATTCGATATAGAGTACACAATTGATGGGAAATTCGCACGTGCCGAGATTCCCGATGCCTGACAAGGACAGACATTGACAGACTTCGAAACAGAGTTCACCCAGGCTCAGATTGATATGGTGTCTGAGGCTGTGAACTATGCGTCAGGAATGGCGAATGACATATACATCTACTTTTCAACGCTCATTGACATCCTCTACACGGACACCTTCTTCACTCAGAACAGCCGAGTGTACCCGGCGCATAAGCTCCCAGGAGTAGATGTCTCGGTTGTTGCACAGCGCACGATGGTTGCCGCACTCAGCGATCAGTTGCGAAAGATTAGGCGATCTGCTATCGATAGTGATCATCCGATTCCACGTGAGGGGTGGATTCACTACCATGTGGGCGGCTCGGTGGATGCACGTTACTCATATGAGGATATCGCCCCCGGGGAGGATCCGATGTGGAACGAGAAGCTTGACGCCTGGATGGCGGCCGTGCAACAAGAACTGGATGCGAACGGTCCGAAGTGACGGCGTCCGGGGCTCACAGGCGGCGGCAGACCAACACGGTGGCGCCGGCGGCGGTGTGGGCCAGCACGACGGTGGCCGAGGCGGGGCCGGACGGATGCAGCCGGCGACGCAGCGCCGCGGGGTCGAGATCGAAACCCTGCAGCTTGATCTCCAGCGCGCCGACGCGGTGGTCGCGCACCCAGGCGCGCAGCGCCTTCTCGGTGAAACTGAACGTGTCCAGCACCGTAAAGCACGCCACGAAGGGGCTGTGACAGGCCGCGTCGCTCGACAGGTACGACGCCCGCCCGTCCAGGCGCCACACGGGCGCCCCGGTGTCATGCTCCAGCGATGCCACCAGCTGCGGCAGCAACCCGGCCCGGCCGACGACGCCGTCCGGCTCCAGCAGGTATCCCCCGACGGGCCCGACCCGCGGCCCCGGCGCATCGGCACACCCGACCAGCTCCCGCCCCGACGGCAGCGCGACGGCGCGCCGCGATCCCGGGGCCTCACCGCCCAGGCGCCACAGTCCCAGTTCGACCGCATCGCCGCGTTCGGACACCCAGCAGGCCTCCACCCCGGCCGGGATGAGCCCCCGGTCGAAGCCGGGCCCGAGCTTGACGATGACCGGATGCCCCGCGGCGATCAGATCGAGCACGAAACCCCAGGACGGCCGCAGATCGTCCAGACGCCAGCTGCGCCCGGCGCCGGTGCGCCGCGCGGGATCCAGGAACACGGCCCGGTGCGGGTCAGGTCTCGCCAGCAGGTCGTCGGCCAGC
>WRGV01000002.1 GCA_009787035.1 Propionibacteriaceae bacterium
GGACGACACGGGCCGCTTGGTGGTGTCGCGTCCGAACGACGAGCGGCGCAGCAAGGCCTTGCACGGTCTGAGCCGCACGCTCGTGGCCAACATGGTCCTGGGCGTGACGGACGGGTACGACCGCCAGCTGGAGATCGTCGGCGTCGGCTACCGCGTCATCTCGAAGGGCCCGACGCAGCTGGAGTTCGCGCTGGGCTTCAGCCATCCGGTGATCGTGGACGCCCCCGACGGCGTCACGTTCAGCGTCGAGTCGAACACCAAGTTCACGGTGCACGGCATCGACAAGGAGCAGGTCGGCGAGGTGGCGGCGAACATCCGCAAGATCCGCAAGCCTGAGCCGTACAAGGGCAAGGGCGTGCGCTACGTGGGTGAGCACGTGCGCCGCAAGGTTGGAAAGGCTGGCAAGTAGTCATGGCTATCTCATTGACCGTGCGCAAGAACCTGCATGCGCGCCAGGCATCGCGGCTGCGCCGTCAGATGCGGGTGCGCAAGCATGTCAGCGGCACAGCGGATCGTCCGCGCTTGGTGGTGACCAAGACTGCGCGTCACACGCTGGTGCAGGTGATCGACGACACGCAGGGACGCACGTTGGTGTCGGCATCCACGATGGAGGCCGACCTGCGCGCTGCCCAGGGCGACAAGACCGAGCTGGCCAAGAAGGTCGGCACGCTGGTCGCCCAGCGGGCGAAGGACGCGGGAATCGACAAGGTCGTGTTCGACCGCGCTGGCCATCAGTACCACGGACGGATCGCGGCGCTCGCCGACGCGGCCCGCGAAGCAGGCCTGGGCCTGTGAGCGACGAAAGGAACATCGCATGAGTGGATCACAGCGTCGCGGCACGGGTGCCGGCGAGCAGCGTCGTGGCCGTGACGACCGTCGGGGTGGCCAGGGATCTCGGTCGGATGACCGCGAGAAGAGCCAGTACCTGGAGCGCGTCGTCGCGATCAACCGCGTCGCCAAGGTCGTCAAGGGCGGCCGTCGTTTCAGCTTCACGGCGCTGGTCGTCGTCGGTGACGGCGAAGGCATGGTCGGCGTGGGCTACGGCAAGGCCAAGGAGGTGCCCACGGCGATCGCCAAGGGTGTCGAGGAGGCCAAGAAGCACTTCTTCACGGTGCCGCTCGTGCAGCGCACCATTCCGCACCCGGTGCAGGGCGAGAAGGCGGCCGGTGTCGTCATGCTGCGCCCGGCGGCGCCCGGCACTGGCGTGATCGCCGGTGGCTCGGCGCGTGCGGTGCTGGAGTGCGCGGGCGTGCAGGATGTGCTGTCCAAGTCGCTCGGGTCGGCCAACGCCATCAACGTCGTGTACGCGACGGTCGAGGCGTTGCAGCACCTGGAGCAGCCGGCGGCCATCGCTCGGCGCCGCGGCCTGCCGGTCGAGGAGGTCGTCCCCGCCGCGATTCTGCGGGCGCAGAAGGAAGAGGTGGCCAAATGAGCCAGGTCGTGGTCAAGCAGACGAAGTCGCAGATCAGCGAGAAGCCGACCGCGCGGGCAACCCTGCGGGCACTCGGCCTGCACCGCATCGGTGACCAGGTGGTGCATGAGGACGTGCCCAGCATCCGCGGCATGATCAAGACTGTGGCGCATCTGGTCACAGTGGAAGAGGTGAAGTGAGATGACGCTCAAGGCGCATCACCTGCGGCCGGCTCCCGGCGCGCACACGCCGAAGACCCGCGTGGGTCGCGGCGAGGCCGGGAAGGGCGGCAAGACCGCCGGACGCGGCACGAAGGGCACCGGCGCGCGCAAGAACACGCCCGCCAATTTCGAGGGTGGCGCACTGCCCATGCACATGCGCCTGCCGAAGCTGCGCGGGTTCCAGAACCCGTTCCGCATCGAGTACCAGGTGGTCAACCTGGACAAGCTGCAGTCGCTGTATCCCGAGGGTGGCGCGGTCACCATCGACGGCCTGGTGCTGCTGGGCGCGGTGCGTCCGGGCTGCCTGGTCAAGGTGCTCGGCGCCGGGGATGTCTCGGTGAAGCTGGATGTCGTGGCGGATGCCTTCTCGGCGTCGGCCAAGGCCAAGATCGAAGCGGCGGGAGGCACGGCCGTCCTGGCCGATGTGGAACCGGCCGAATGACACGGTCCGCGTGGGCATGAGTCCCGCGCGGTGAGCAGGGCGGGGGCAGACCGAGTGGTCGGCCCCCGTTTTGCGTTGTGTGGCGTTCGTCGCGGCGGTACCGCGACTTTCGCGGACACCGGCCGGCGGGTTAGGCTTGCGGACGGTACGGCCTGCACGGGCAGGCCAGTTGGCCCCGTAGCTCAGGGGATAGAGCAGTGGTTTCCTAAACCATGTGTCGGGCGTTCGAATCGCCTCGGGGCCGCCCAGTGATGCCGGGGGCTGACCCCACGGAACCCCTCAGACGGTGGCAGCGCAGACAGTCCGCCCATCTTGTATGCAAGAGTAACGAAGAGCGTTCGCACTGTCAATTTATTCGCATGCAGGTGGGAGATACTAGAAAAAAAGAAAAATCTGGAGTACTGGTCGACCCCCTGGCTTGCTTCCGGCGCGCCGCATGGTTAATGTTTCAGGAAAGCGGCGCTGCTCGTGGCACGTCTCCTGGGGGTGGGTAGACGGCTCATGCCACTGAGCAGCGCCGCTTCCTACTACCCAAATGCACTCTGACAAGCGGATTTCCTTGGCTCGTCGTCCTCATCGGTGAGGGTGGCTCGGGTCGGCACGCAGGGGTCGATTGCTGTGATGGGGTTCTGACTAGACTGGATGCCATGGATGAGACGCACCAGGACCGCAATGAAGCTCATGGCGAACTGCGGACAGATGCGGATGTGCCAGAAGTTGCGGCGGCATCCATCGCATGGGCACTGACCGGCGCGGAGTTCGATGGGCGGGATGCGCCAGATGCCATGGACGTCGCTGCCATGGTCTCGTGGCTGGCCGGACAGGGCTGGGGCCACGACCGTCTGCAGGGCCGTCAGAGGGCTCTGGCGGCCGCTGGAGAGCGTTGGCCCGCACCCGTGGACGCCGGGCGCCGCGGAGGGCTGGGAGCCGCTCAGTTTCAGGCGGCGCTGCGTGAGGTGCTGCTGGCGCTCGGTCTGGACCACGCGGCGCCCGTACTGCGCGATGCCAGCACGCCGCTGGATGCGGGGGATCGCCGGCTATTAGCCGATCGACCACCCCACCACGGCCCCGTCGGGTGAGATCCGACGCCGGCTGCGTTGCGGCAGCCCTGATGGATGCCCGATCCACGGCGGGCTGCCGACGCCTTGCCGGCCCCGGATCTCGCTGTGGGGGGAAGTGGTGTTGGGATCCGACGCCGGCTGCGTTGCGGCAGCCCTGATGGATGCCCGATCCACGGCGGGCTGCCGACGCCGGCTGCGTCAGGTCAGCTGTCTTCGATCATCACGCCGAGGCTGGAACCGCTGGCACCGGCCAGAGCCTGTCCGGTGGCCGGATCTGCGGCGACCAGCACCATGACGCCCGAGGTGGTGGTGGAGCCGAGCACGCCGCTGCCGGGCTCTGCGGGTGGGGTGGCGACGCGCACGTGGCGAGCGACCACCCACGTGCCGCCGTCCGGCTGGGTTGCCACGATCGTCAGGTGGGTGCCGGCGCGCAGCAGCGGAGCCACGCTGGCATCGGCCAGATGGAATGGCACCAGCACCTCACCGGCCGCTTGGTCCGTGAGCGCGTCGGCCGCGCTCAGCGCCCACGAGGTCAGCATGGCCCCCTGGGGCAGTCCGACGGCGAGCGTGGCGCCCACGGCGTCGGCGGCGCTGGTGAGCGCCCCGGAGGGGATCAGGTCCGCGGGGGCCTGCACAACGCGCACGTCCCCGGCGACCAACAGCGAACCGGGCGGCAGGGCCCGCGTCGTGACCACGACCGGCGTGCCGGTGGGCTGCGGGGCCAGGGCCATGCCCAGTCCGCTGAACAGACAGATGAGTGATGCGACGACCGCGATCGCGCGGCGGTGCCAACGCAGGACGCGCAGGATGGCGGCAGGATTCCAGATGGCCTTCATAACCCCATCCTGATGAGCAGGGGAGCCGGTCGTCCGTTTATCCACAGGCCAATCGGTCTGCGACGGGGGGTGTGGATGACCTACGCGCTCGCGGTGGGGTGCGCCTCGGCGGCGGGCTTGTCCGCCGGGGCGGCGGATGCAGCGTCGGTGGCCTGCGCCGGCTTGGCGTGTTCGGCATCCGAGTGGGGGCTGGCGGCCTTGCCGGGCGCGGCGGTAAGGCTGGCGGTGGAATGGTGTGAATCCGTGCTGTAGAAGCCGCTGCCCTTGAAGACGATCCCGACAGGGCTGAACACCTTGCGCAGTCGTCCCTGGCACACCGGGCACTTCGTCAACGCCGGGTCGGAGAACTTCTGGAAAACCTCGAAGTCATGATCGCACTCGGTGCAGCGGTATTCGTAGGTGGGCATGGAAGAAGCAGGTCTCCTCGTCAGCGGTCGGCAACCTGGAAAGTATAGTCGGTGCCCCTAGAACGGCCCTGGCATGCCCGGACGCCCGACGGCGTGGCGATCGCATCCACGCGCCGGTCGTGCGGCTCGACGGGCACCCGGAGCAGCACCTCGTCCTCGTCCAGCAGCAGGCACACCGGCCCGCGGGCGTGCACCAGCGCGCGGTCATACCAGCCGCCGCCGCGTCCCAGCCGGTCGCCATCCAGCGTCCCGGCCAGACCGGGCACAAGCACGGCGTCCGCCTGGGCCAGCGCCGCCGCGCCGAGGCTGACCGACTCCCCGGCGGGCGTCCAGTCCGGCAGCCAGCCGCCCGACGCATCGCGCACGAGCCGGGGCACCAGCACGCGCACTCCGCGGTGCTCCAGCGCCGCGATCAGGGCGGCGGTGCCGGGCTCGCTGGGCCAGGATTCGTACGCGGCGACGGTGCTCACGTTCAGGCCCGCCAGCCAGGCCAGCAGCGCGTCCGTGCGTGCCGCGTCGGCGATGTCCCTGGTCGGAGCGCGGCGCGCCCGCGCACGCACCAGGCTGCGTCGCAGGTCCGCCTTGGCGGCCCCGGTCGCGGCCCCGGAGCGTCTGTCCGGCCGCATCGTACCCATTCGGCTATCGTAAGCGGCATGGGATTGTTTGGCCGCAAGACGAACAGGCAGGATGAGGACGGCGCCGCCGAGGATGCCGTTCGGCTGGCGGATCCCCCTGCGCCGCAGATCGACGGGTTGCGCAACCTGGATGCGCACCGCGCCTGGGTGCTGTCGCAGATCACACCGTTGGCACCGCTCGGGCTCGGGCTGGTGGACGCGACCGGGCTGACGCTCGACGAAGAGCTGCGGGCCGAGGCCGAGTGCCCCGCAACGGATCAGGCGGCCGTCTCCGGGTTCGCCGTGGCCGCAGCCGGGCTGGGCGATGCGGCGGCCCGGCGGGCACAGGAGCAGGGCGCCGCCCCCGCCGCGCCCGTGGTTCCCATCTACGCCGGGCAACCGCTGCCGGAGGGGGCCGACACGGTCATCCCCGACTGGATGGCGCAGCCGTCAGCCGACGGCGTGCTGCGGCTGGTGGGCAGGGTTCGCCGGGGCGACTGGGTGCGTCCCGCGGGCCTGGATGCGCACACCGGAGACCTGCTGGCGCGGGTCGGTGACGTCATGACTCCTGCGCTGGCCGCGAGACTGGCGCAGTGCGGCTACGACCGCGTGATCGTGCGACCGCGCGTGCGGGCGATCGTCGTCGGCTTCGACGAGCCCGCGAGCGCCGCTGCGGCCGGTGCGCCCCATCCCGGCCTTCCGGCGTCGTATCTGGTTGCCATGGCCCTGCGCAACCAGGGCGTCACGGCACATCGCATCCCGGTGGCGGCCGACGACGCGGATGCGGTGCGCGAGACGATCGGCAACGAGCTGATCCGCTCCGATCTGCTGGTCTGCTGCGGAGGCCTGGAGGATCCGGCCTCACCGGTCCTGGAGGCGCTGGATGCCCTGGGGTTGCTGGATGTGGCTCCGATGGGGCTGGAGCCGGGCGGACGCTACGCGTTCGGGCTGATGGGCGAGGAACGGACGCCGCTGCTCGGGTTGCCCGGGCAGCCGCTGGCCGCGCTGATCGGCTACCTGTCCGTCGTACGGCCCGCGCTGTGCCTGCTCGCGGGTTCGGCGGCGGATCCGGCACAGACGCTGCAGGCCGGCGGCGCACAGATGCTGCGCACGATGCTGGATCTGCCCGCCCCGGGCGACGTGGCGTGCTTCGTCCTCGGTCGGCTGGTCCACAGCGACGGCGTGCGCCCCCTGGGCATGGGCGGTCTGGCATCCATGGCAGAGCTGACGGCAGCCGACGTCATCATCGCGCTGCCGGCCGGGTGCGCCGCGGTGCGCGCCGGTGAGCCGGTGCAGTGCTGGCCGCTCGGACTGTGAGATGGATCCGCTGGAGCGTTGGCGGTTGCCCGACGGGGTGGTGCTGCCCGACGAGCCGGGCTGGCCGGCCGTGCTGCGCGCCGGGGCGCTCGTGCTGCGGCCGATCTATCGCTGCGACGAACGGGCCTGGATGCAGGTGCGCAGCCGCAACGCGGGCTGGCTGGGGCCATGGGAGCCGACGTGTCCGCCGCGCAGCGAGCCGTGGGGCCAGACCGTGGCACAGATGCGCCACGCGTGGTGGGCGCAGGCCCGTGCCGGCATGGCGCTGCCGTGGGTGATGGCGTGGGACGACGGGTGGCCCGCACGTCCGGCGCCACCGCGGCGCACCCGCTTGATCGGGGCGGTCATGGTGTCGGGCATCACGTACGGGGCCGCGCAGATGGCCGACGTGGGGTACTGGATCGATGAGTCCTTCGCCGGACGCGGGCTCACGCCGCTGGCCGTGGCGCTGGCGGGTGACTATTGCCTGCGCGTGGTGCGCCTCCACCGGCTGCAGGTCGAGATCCGGCCCGAGAACACCAAGAGCCTGCGCGTGGCCGCCAAGCTCGGCCTGCGGGCCGAGGGGACGCGGCTGCGGCTCGTCCATATCGATGGCGCCTGGCGCGACCATCTGGCGTTCGCCGTCGATGAGCAGGATCTGGACGGACCGCTGACGGCGCGGGTCCTGGGGGGCAGGCCCGTGCCCTGCGGCGGAATCGTTGAGACGGGCTGAGGGCGTACGAGGGGGAGCAGGATACTCGTCCGAACGTCGTTTGCGCGACACTCCGTCCCGAATACCGAGCACCGGTGGCGCCGCCCCGTACGGTGGAGGGCGTGGGCGCACTGATCATCGGGATAATCGTGGTCGGCTGGCTTGCGTACCTGCTGCCGTGGTATCTGAAGAACTGGGAGCATCCGGTCGAGGTCGCCGACGATGCCGTCGACCGTTTCGCCGACTCGATGGTGATCGTGCGCCGCAGCGACGAGGAGCACAGCGAGGACGCCGACGCGGCACCCACCGAAATCTCCACACCGCTGCTGCGCAGCGCGGCGCGCGAAGACATCGCGATCCGGGCGCACACCGCCGTGCGGCGCCGTCGCATCGGGCTGATCATCAACATGGTCGTCTTGGCGCTGTGCGCCGCGGCGCCGTTCGTGCTGGCCGTGCCCGGCTGGGTCGGGTTTGTGGGGCCGGTCATGCTGGTGTGCTGGGTGATCGTCTCGCACGCGTCCGTCCGCATCGTCAACCGACGTCTCGACCGGGGCATCGAGGCGCTGAGGCACGGTTGGGACGAGCAGACGACCGTGCTGTCCGCGCCGCAGACCGCCACCGTGCGCAACCGCGAGGTTCGTGAGCAGTCCATCGATCTGTCGAAGCCGATCGATTTGGGACAAAGTCTTCCCGAGCCGATGCCTGTGGCGCCGATGACGTACGTCAACCGTCCACCGCGCTCGGTTCGTCCCATCGACCTGGCTGCTCCGGTGGTGCGTCCCACGGCGCCGCGATTCCCCGTCACCGACACGTACCCGCAGGATGCGCTGCCGTTCGGTTCGGCGACGCTGGCGAAGACGGACGGCGATGAGGTCACGACCTCGCGCGCCGTGGGTGAGTGACGCTGCGGCGGTCCCGCCGACTCAGGCCATGCCGAAGGGAAGATCGGACGTGTTGGCCGCGATCTGAATCAGCCGGTTGTACTTGTTGACGCGTTCGGAGCGCGCCGGAGCCCCGGCGGCCAGCTGGCCGCAGCCTGAGGCGATCGCCAGATCCGCGATGAACGTGTCGCCGGTTTCCCCCGGGCTCTGCGTGATGATCTGGGCGTAGCCGAGGTCGTTGCACAGCCGCAGCGACTGGAGGGCCTGGCTGACGGTGGCGACGTGGTCGAGCTTGAGAGCGGCCGCGTTGGCGATTCCGGTGTCGGCAGCCCGCTGGATGCGCTCGGGGTGCGCGCAGCAGAGCTCGTCGGCCACCAGCTGCACCCGGCCGCCGAGCGCGTCGGTCAGCGACTGCCAGCCCAGGATGTCGTCGGGGGACAGACCGTCCTCGATGCTCCAGATGGGGAAGGCGTCGACCAGCTCGGTGTACCACGAGATCATGTCGGTGCTCGACAGCGTCTCGTTGCCCACCTGGTAGTTGCCGTCGTCGCGGCGCAGCGCGGATGCGGCAACATCGATCGCGATCGCGATGCCGTCGGTGCCCGCGGAGTAGCCCGCGTCGTGGATGGCGTTGATGATCAGCCGCAGCGCCATCTCGGGCTTGGTGAGGCCGCACCAGAATCCGCCGTCGTCGCTGACCCCCATGGTCAGGCCATCGCGGTCGAGGCGGCGGTGGATCGCATGGTAGACCTCCACGCCGGCACGGACGGCGTCCGCCATCGAGGGCGCGCCGATCGGGCAGATCATCAGGTCGGCGAACGACAGGTGGTGCGGAGCCAGCGCACTGCCCGTGAGCATGCTAAGCACGGGCAGCGGCAGCCGGCGCTTCTGGCCCGTGCCGGGCAGCCACGCGTGCACCGAACGGCCTGCCGACCGGGCCAGGGCTCGGGCCACAGCGATGGAGACGCCGAGGGTGGCGTTCGCCCCGAGCGGGGGCATGTCCGGATCGGCGTCCAGGCTGATCAGGGCCTGGTCGATCTCGGCGAGATCGAACCACGGGCGTCCGGCCAGCGTCGGCGCGATCAGGTGCTTGATGCGCTCGCGGGCGGTCAACACGCCATCGCCGTCGAACCGGGTGACGTCCTGGTCGCGCAGTTCGAGCGCGTGCCCCGGGCACAGCGTCGGGCCCGTGGGGACGGTTGCGCTGGCGCGGGTGCCGTCGGTCAGCTGGATGCCGACCTCCAACGTGGGCCGTGCGATGGAATCGATGATCTCCAGGGCCGATACGCATGCGATCTCGAAAGCCACGCCGGATCCTTCCTGTGGGGCGGTGGCCGGCGCATCGAGTCCGTCGTGCGTGGGGGAGGCGATGGACGTCGGCCGCGTATGTGCCAGTTCTGTGCTGACTCATGCCCGCCAGGACATCGCCAGACGGGCTGGGCCGATCATACCCAGATGCGGCAAACACGCTTGTGCATCGCGCATTTCTGGGGTGGGCGCGGTGGCTGCGGATGGGCCTGCATGATTGGTATGATTTACATGTTGCTGCGTACTTAGCGCGGCACAGGCGAAGGTGGGACATCATGGCAGACAAGACGACCCCCGGCTCGTTTCCGTGGCAGTACATGCCGCGTCCGGGCAAGGTGTACGGCGCGGCACGCATCGGCGAGCGCGGGCAGATCGCCATCCCGGCGGACGCGCGCCGAGACCTGAACATCCAGCCCGGTGACAAGCTCATGGTCTTCGGCAATCGCATCAACGGCTCGGTCGTGCTCATCAAGGCCGACGTCTTCGAAGGCTTCGCCGACTTCTTCATGACCAAGCTCAACAAGCTCGAATCCACCGCGCAGGAGTTCCTTGGGTCGTTCACGGCCGAGGCTGCCGAGTCGGACGGCGACGACACGGCTGAGGAGGCGTCCGGTGACCAGGCCAGCCGAGCGGCGGACGAACCCGAACAGGCGTAGTCACTAGACTCCCTGGCATGGGCCTGGCTGGAATCCGTCGCTACCTGGCGACGCTGCGTCTGGCGGTGCTGTTTGCCGTGCAGCTGTGGTGGCTGCGCCGCACGAGGTTCCTGCGCGGCCAGCGCCAGGAACAGGCGGCCAGTGCCCTCTATGCGCGGCAGGGCCGCGAGTTCGTCGCTTTTGCCACGCGGATGGGCGGCCTGATCGTCAAGCTCGGCCAGTTCCTGAGCGTGCGCATCGATCTGCTGCCCAAGGAGTACATCGACGAGCTGTCGCGGTTGCAGGACGCGCTGCCGGGGCTGCCAGCCGAGCAGATCATCCGCGTCATCGAGGCTGAACTGCACCGTCCGCTGGCCCAGATCTACCGCACGTTCGACCGTCTGCCCGTGGCTGCGGCCTCGCTGGGCCAGGTGCACCGGGCGACGCTGCCCGACGGCACGCCGGTGGCGGTCAAGGTGCTGCGTCCCGGCATCGAGAAGGTGGTTGCCACCGATCTGACGTCGCTGCGCGCCATCCTGCGGCTGTTCGACCGCTTCTTCCACCTCAGCCGCATGATCGACCTCGACGTGCTGGAGGCCGACTTCACCGCGACATTCACCAACGAGCTCGACTATGCGCTGGAGGGGCTCCACGCCGAGACGTTCCAGCGCAACCTGCTGTGGGACATGCATGTCGATATTCCGCAGATCTTCTGGGAACGGTCGTCGCACCGCGTGCTCACCATGGAGTACATGGACGGCGTGCGCATCGACGACCTGGCCGCTATCGACGCGTTCGGCATCGACCGTCACGAACTGGCGGTCAACCTGGCCGGGGTCTTCTTCCACATGGTGCTGACCGACGGCTTCTTCCACGCCGATCCGCACCCCGGCAACGTGTTCGTGCGCCGCGACGGTGTCATCCAGTTGATCGACTTCGGCATGGTCGGCACGGTGACGGACGCCGACCGCGCCCGGTACGCCGACCTGGTCATGGCGATGACGCGCCACGACGCGATGGGCATTGTCCGCGCGCTGCGCGCGCTCGGGTTCTTGGGGCCGGGTGCCGACCTGCGCCGTCTGGCCACCATGATCGAGCCGTACATCGCGGCCATCGTCGGCGATGTGTCCCGGATGTACACCTCGGCCTCCGTGGTGGGGTCGATGATGTCCGGCTCGTTCGACCTGACCATCGATGCGGCGACGCTGGAACAGATGCAGCGCTTCATCTTCACCCAGCCGATCGTGCTGCCGGGGCAGGCGACCTTCCTGGGCAAGGCGCTGGTCACGGTCGTTGGCCTGTGCCTGCGCCTGGATCCCGACCTCGATCTGTTGGCCATCTGCGGGCCCTATGTGGCCGAGGCGACCCAGGCGGGGGCCTTTGAGTGGCTGACCAAGCGCGTCGGTGACGGTGCCGCCATGGCCCGCAACGCTGTTCCCACGGCGCGGCGGCTGCTCGCGTTGGCCGAGCGCCTCGATGACGGCACGTTCGAGCTGGAGCTGGGGGAGGCCGTCGAGCGCCGCCTGCGCGCGTCCCAGCAGCAACAGACCCGGCACATCGTCCGCGCGGTGGCTGCGCTGGTCGCCGGTGCCGTCGTGGTGCTGCGCTGGCGCCGGCGCTGATTCGCGCTGCGCGCACGCGGTTCCGCAGTCGTGGGGGGACTCTCCTGGATCGAGGCGTCGTTCCGGCGCTACCACGACCTGTTCGACGCCCATCATCTGAGGGGCTGGGTCGCCAACTGCGCCGTGCGTCTCAAGGGGAAGACCTACATCCTGGATGGCGCCTTCAAGGCGGCGAAGCTGGCTCTGGAGTTCGACGGCGACCGTGGGCGGGCCCCGGGCATACGGAACCGGCCCCGCCAGCTGAGGGCTGGACGGGGCCGGTTCCGTATCGGGTCGGGCGGATCACCGCCCGATCATGTCACCAGCGCGCGATGTTCGGATGCACCTTGCGCAGGCTGAGGGCCACGCCGGCCATGGCCAGCAGTGCCAGGCAAGCCAGCAGGCCCGTCGCGGGGCCACCGCCCACCAGGCCGCCGCCGGTCGGCACCGTCGCACCGCCGCTCTGCGTGCCGGAGCCGCCGCCGGTCGGGGCCGTCGGCGCCTTGGGCACGGTGAACGTGGCCGAGACCGAGCCGGAGACCGAGCCGGAGATGACCACGGTGTGCGTGCCGGTGCCCAGGCCATCGGTCGGGACATCGACCCAGATGTATCCGTCATCGTCGGTCGTGATCCGGCTGGGATCCAGCGACTTGCCGTCCAGCGTCGCGGTGAGCGTCTCCGACGGCAGGAAGCCGGCAGCGACCAGCGTCTGCTCCTCGCCGGGGAGCACCGAGTCGTTCTCCAGGGCCGCATCGATGAAGTTGACCGGCAGATTGGCGATCTTGGTGCCGTTCAGCGAGACGGTCACGGCGCCCACCACGGGCTTGTCCGCGGTGGCCTTGATGGTGTACGTGCCGTCGCCGTTGTCGGTGATGGACGACACCGTGATCGACGGGTCGGATGTCGTGACGGTCAACTGGCTGGCCGCGCCGGACAGCCCGGCGCCGCTGGCGTCCTTGACGGTCGCGGTGATCGTGTAGGCGTCCGTGCCGTCGGCCAGACGGGCGGCGCCGTTGGTCTGCGCGGACTTGTCCGTGCCGACCGACGCCGTCGAGTTGGAGACGCACGCCAGCGGGGACGTGGTGGCGGCCATCAGCTCGCCGACACCCCACTGGGCACCGGACTGGTAGCCCTTGTCACTCGGGTCAGCCCAGTTGGTCAGGCTGACGCGGTGTCCCGCGGTGCCGTCGTCCACCTGGAAGTCGAGGCCCTGATAGGTGCCCGCCCCGCCCAGGCCGTCCATCTTGAAGGACGCCTCGACGGTGTAGCCCGTGGCGGTGCTCACGACCGCGGAGGTGCCCATCAGATCGGCGTTGCCGTTGTTGACGGTCACGACGTTGTCGCGGTTGATCTGGATCTGCGTCATGTCAGGGCTGTAGGCGCTCGCCTTGGTGTTGCCCCGGTCGATGTAGATCTCGACGCCGTCCTTCTCGTACCAGTTGGACGAGCTGGTGTCGGGCGTCGCGTCGGGCACCGTGGCCAGCACGTACAGCATGTCGCCCGACCACAGCGTCTTGAAGGTGCCGATCGTGGGCGTGGTGGCCGTGGTCTGCGAGCTCACGATGCTGGTGGTCACCGCGGGTGCGCTGGCCCACACCGGGTCGTCCGCGTTCCCGTCGATCGTCGGCAGGCACGAGGCCTCGGGGATCTCCATGAAGCTGAGCGGCTGCAGCAGGGTGAGGACGCCGTCCACGCCGATGCTCCACGTGACCGGATCGGTGGTTGCACCGGCGATCGCCACGTTGAAGTTCTCCGAGGAACCGACCTTCGCATCCGAGGGCAGCGGGAGCTTCACCACCAGCGCGTAGCTGGAGCCCTTGTCGACGACGGCCGCCGTGGCGCCCGCGCCGGTCACGGCGCCGGTGAGGCGGTTGACCGTGTATGTGGTGCCAGCGAGCGTCAGCGTCACGACATCGGCCGAGCTGGCGCTGGAGTCGTTGACATCGACATAGACCGTCAGGCCATCGGCTCCCCAACGGGGCTCGAAGGTCGCCACGCCGTTGCCGATGGACTGCATCGGCAGCTTGGCCCACTCCGAGGAGTTGACGCCGTCAGTGGTTGCCGAGATGTTGCCCGTCGTTGCATCGGTGCCGAACACGTTGGCCGACTGGGCCAGCGGGCCGAGCGTGCAGCCGTCCGGATTGATGTTGTCCTGGTCGATCGCGCCGCAGTAGGCGGGCTTGTCTTGCAGGTTCCCGTCGAACAGCAGCGGGGCCTTGGCCTGCCCCAGCCACGACTGCGCGTCGTCCAGACCCCACAGCGTGACCGAGAAGAGCTGCCCCGTGGCGGCGTCGAACTGGCGGAACGCGTTGAACAGATCCTGGTAGTAGTAGCCCTGTGCGGTGAGCAGGGCCGTGGTGGACGTCGTGCCCACGGGCACGTCCAGCTCGGTGATCGCGGTCTGCATGGGGGCGCCGTCGGCGCTCTTGAGGGCCGCGAACTTTTGCAGCGGAGCCACGACGTTGGCGGCCGGAACCGTCATGCCCTGGTTCAGGTGTGCCTGCGAGCCGATGCCGTCGACCTGCACGCCCGCGGCGGTCAGGCGGTTGACCTCGTCGATCATCCGCTGCGTCTTGGCGGCGTCATTCTCGAAGCTGTAGTCGTTGATGAACAGCTTGACCGGACGGTCAGAGCCAGGGGCGGCGTAGGTGTGGTTGAACGCCTGGTCGGCATCCTGGAAGGCCAGGTTGATCCAGTTGGGGCCCAGAACCTGATACCAGCGGCTGTCGCGCAGCCCATCGGGGGTCGCGGTGTCGGCGATCGCCTCGTTGACGACGTCGAACGCCACGAGCGGGTTGGTGTCGGAGCCGAACAGCCCCCAGCCGTCGGACAGGTACTTGGCGACAAAGTTGATGTGTGCCTGCAGCCGGTCGGCCAGGATCTTCTGGTCGGCGGCCGAGTTGGTCAGCGGCGTGTCGTCGGTCGGTGAGACGTTGAAGAACCACGTCGGCATCTGATGGCCCTCGTACCAGGCCAGGTTGTGCCCGTAGACGCGCAGATGGTTCTGCTGGGCGAAGTCCATCGTCTCGTCGGCCAGCGCATTGTCGGTGACGAACGAGCCGTCGGCGTTGTACCACTGGTCGGGCTTCATCGCGTTCTCGGCGGTGACCTGATCGAAGTGGTACGCGGTCAACTGTCCGGCCGGGCCCTCCATCTGGGCCTGGCTGACGGCGACACCGACCGGGAAGTCGACGGTGCTCTTGAGCGGGACCCCGGACAGGTTCGGCTGCACGTTGGGTGCGGTGAACGAGATGTCGTCGATGCAGAAATCGCTGGTGTTGCCGGCGCTGTTGCTGTTGTAGTGCGTCTCGAAGTAGACGGTGGCATCCCCCGGATAGTTCGGCATCGTGAAGGTGCCGCCGACCTGGCTCCAGCCGGTGTTGGTGACCGTGCCGACGTTGCTGATCAGGTTCGGGTACTCGTTGACCGTGCTGCCGGGCAGATGCGCCGAGAGCACGACGGTGTCGGTGGGCTGGTCGGCCGCGAAGCGCATCCAGGCCGAGAAGGTGTACGTCGTACCCGGCGTCAGCACGCCCGTGGCGTTGTACGCGAGGCCGGCGTTGCTGTAGCCGCGATCGGAGACGCAGGCGGCGTAGGTGCCGCTGTGCACGTCAGTGCTCTCGACGGCGACCGTCGGGTTGGCCGATGCGTTGCCCTGGGTGGGGCCCCAGCCGTCCAGCGTGCCGTCCTCGAAGCCGGTGCTGATGGCGGCCGTGGACGTCGTGGGCGCGGGCGTCGTGACGGTGAGGTCGTCGACGAGGTAGGACGGGAAGGGGGCGCTGCCGCCGCTGTCGATGTAGAGCTTGGTGTTGGCTGCGGTGGCGTCGGTCGGGACGGTGAAGGTGCCGGAGACGGTCGTCCATGCGGAGTCGGTGATGGAGGTGCTGCCGGGGACCCAGGCGTATTTGTTGCCGGTGGCCGTGTCGGAGTTGAGGGTGAAGTGGACGTCGGCGGTGCTGGTGTCGCCGGCGAGGAGGCGGACCTTCATGGTGGCGGTGTAGGTCTGGCCGGGCTGGAGGACGCCGGTGGGTGACTGGATGCCGAAGTAGCTGTTGGTGCGGTTGGTGACCTGGAGCACCTGGTTGTTGGCGTTGTCCGGGTCGGCCACGTAGGTCAGCGTCGGGCTGCCGTCTTGGGTCCAGGGGCTCAGCGGATCGAACGGCAGACTCCACACGGTGGNGNCGNTCGNGNCGGTGACGGTGAGGTCGTCGACGAGGTAGGACGGGAAGGGGGCGCTGCCGCCGCTGTCGATGTAGAGCTTGGTGTTGGCTGCGGTGGCGTCGGTCGGGACGGTGAAGGTGCCGGAGACGGTCGTCCATGCGGAGTCGGTGATGGAGGTGCTGCCGGGGACCCAGGCGTATTTGTTGCCGGTGGCCGTGTCGGAGTTGAGGGTGAAGTGGACGTCGGCGGTGCTGGTGTCGCCGGCGAGGAGGCGGACCTTCATGGTGGCGGTGTAGGTCTGGCCGGGCTGGAGGACGCCGGTGGGTGACTGGATGCCGAAGTAGCTGTTGGTGCGGTTGGTGACCTGGAGCACCTGGTTGTTGGCGTTGTCCGGGTCGGCCACGTAGGTCAGCGTCGGGCTGCCGTCTTGGGTCCAGGGGCTCAGCGGATCGAACGGCAGACTCCACACGGTGGTGTCGGTCGAGCTGGTCGGAGTGGCCGCCTGTGCGGTCGCGTTGAGTCCCGGAATGCTCGTGAATTGTGACAGGCCGACCAGGAGCGTCGCCGCCAACATCAAAGCGGCGCCCTTGCCGACGGGATGAGCCAATCTGGCCATCTCGTTCCTTTCTTCATGGGTGGATGGAGTTGCCGGGGGATAGGGACATTGTGGCACCGGCAGACTGTTTATTCTGGAAGTTCTCAGGAATGTCCTCAGCCTATTTGGAAACTTTCGCAATTTCGAGGCCTGAGGGCCGCGGTTATTCCGTTTTGATGTGTCCGCCGGTGCTCATCTTCAGGTGAGATGTCGCTGGGTGAGCCAATCGCGGGCGATGGTGGACGCCGGCAGTTCGTCGTCCACGCTGCGGGCGTTGAGCGCCACGAGGTCGGCGGGGGTCATCGCCGCGCTGACGGCGTTGATGATCGACGCCGCTGCGGCGTCCACCCTGTCGCTGGCCAGCGGCACGACATGCGAGGCCAAGAACAGCCCCTTGGGGTCAGACAGCGACACCAGATTGTCCGTGGTGATCGCCGGGTCGGCCGAATAGAGGATAGCCAGCTGAATTTGGTTGTCGGCCAGCGCCTTGACGGTCAGGGGACCGCCGCCGTCCTCAATCGGGGTGAAGCCCACGTGCACTCCGTACGCCTTGAGCAGACCCTGGGGGCCGTTCGGACGGGTCTGTGCCTCGGAATTGGCGCCCATCGTCATCGGCACGGTGACCTTTGCGAGGTCGGCGATCGAGGTCACCTCCCATTGCGCGGCGAACGCCTGGGTGACGACGTACGAGTCCTGGTCGGTGGCGCTCGACTGGTCGAGCACGCGCAGGTCGGACGGGGTGGCGGCCTGCAGCTGCGCGTACACCTGGTCGGCCTGCGTCGCGGTCGTGTCCGGCTTCCAGTACTGCAACAGCGGGCCGGTGTATTCCGGGAACAGGTCGATATGGCCGGCCTCGATCTCGGGCAGGTAGACCTCGCGTTGGCCGATGCGGAACTGCCGGTCGACGGTGTATCCGCCGTGCTCCAGCGCCTGGGCGTAGATCTCGGCGATGATCTCGTTCGAGTAGTAGTCCTGCGAGCCGACGACGATCGTCTGGCTCGCGGGGCCGGGGCCGTACAGGTCGGCATTCGAGCAGGCGGTCAGCGCGAGCGCGGACAGCACGGCGATCGCGGCCAGCAGGGGTCGAGAGTTCATCGGTCTGCTCCTCCCGGTGCGTGGGGAAGACGGGCGGTCACCCGCCGCTGCGCGAACCCCAGCGTGAGCTCCAACACCAGGGCCACGGCGATGACAAGCACGGCTCCGCCCAGCA
>WRGV01000003.1 GCA_009787035.1 Propionibacteriaceae bacterium
GGAACCCGTGGAGCCCGAGCCCGAGCCCGTGGAGCCGGAACCCGAGCCGGAGCCTGCCCCGGAGGACCTGTTGCCTCCCACGATCGACCTGGCCTGGATCAACCCGGGCCCGCCTGCGCCCCCTGCGCCCGAGCCCGCTCCGGAGCCCGAGCCCGAGTTCATCCCCGAGCCCGAGCCGGAACCGGAGCCGGAGCCCGAACCGGAGCCGGAGCCCGAACCCGAACCGGAGCCCGAGCCGGAGCCCGAGCCCGAGCCCGAGATGCCGGCCTGGGAGCCGCAGTACACGGCTCCGGCGGACATGTTCCCGCCGCTTGCCGCCGAGCTGGCTCTGCCCGAACCACCCGAGCCGTCCGAACCTCCCGAGCCGTCCGAACCGCACCTCCTCACCGAGCCGCGGGACGTGATCGACGAGACCGAGCTGGCCCATACCGGGGATGCGGGCTGGGACCTGCCCGGCACGTACGAGCCGATGGCCGACGAGATGGACGAGGACGAGTCGGTCAGCGCCGCGGCCGAGATCACGGAGCTGTCGCAGACGTACTTCGGCGACGTGCCCGACATGGCCGAGGTGCCCAGCAGCAGCCCGGCGCCGTACGACCCTACGCAGGAGCCCGACCTGCCGACCGATCGCTATGCTGACCGCGAACTGAGCTGGCTGGCGTTCAACAACCGCGTGCTCGATCTGGCTAAGGATTCGTTGCGCGTCCCGTTGCTGGAGCGGGTGCGTTTCCTGGCGATTTTCTCGTCCAACCTGGATGAATTCTTCATGGTGCGCGTCGCCGGCCTGAAGCGCCGCATCGACGTCGAGGTGGCCACGCGCAGCAACACCGGCATGCTGCCGGGCGAGCTGTACGACGCGATCCTGAAGCGCACGCGCCAGCTGGTGGACGACCAGCAGCGCGTCTTCCACGAGATTGTGCGCCCCGAGCTGGACGCGCAGGGCATTCATCTGCTCACCTGGAAGGACCTCACCGAGAAGGAGAAGGTCGAGCTGGGGCAGTTCTTCGAAGACCGCCTGTTCCCCGAGCTGATCCCGCTGACGACCGACCCGTCACACCCGTTCCCGATCATTTCGGGATTGTCGCTGAACATCGGTCTGATCATCCGCGATCCGCGCACCAAGCAGCACCGGTTCGCGCGCGTCAAGGTGCCGTCGGTGCTCGCGCGGTTCAAGGATCTGGGCAATGGCCGGTATATCCCGCTGGAAGAGATCATCCTGCGCAATATCGGGCGGCTGTTCGAGGGTCTGGACGTGCTCGCGTCCTGCGTCTTCCGCGTGACGCGCAACGAGGATATCGAGGTCGAAGAGGACGACGCCGAGAACCTGCTGAAGGCCCTGGAGACGCAGCTGGTCGGACGCCGCTCGGGCCGTCCCACCGTCCGCCTTGAGGTCGAGGACGACGTGGACGAGCGGCTGCTGACGATGCTGATCCGCGCGCTGCACGTGGAGCCGGACGAGGTGTTCCCGATGCGGGCCCCGCTGGATCTGACGGGCCTGTTCCAGCTGGCGGATATCCGTCGCGAAGACCTGAAGTATCCCAATTTCCTGCCCAAGACGCACCCGAATCTGGCCGAGGTCGAGACGGCGAATCCGCAGGACATCTTCGCCGCGATTCAGCGCCGCGATGTCTTGCTGCACCACCCGTACGACTCGTTTGCGACGTCCGTCCAGGAGCTGCTGCGTCAGGCCGCGCTCGACCCGAAGGTGCACACGATCAAGGTGACGCTGTACCGCACGAGCGGGGATTCGCCGATCATCGCGTCGCTCATTCAGGCCGCGATGGCGGGCAAGGCCGTGCTCGCGGTCGTCGAGATCAAGGCGCGGTTCGACGAAGAGGCCAATATCGAGTGGGCCCGCAAGCTGGAAAAGCACGGCGTCCACGTGGTGTACGGCATGGTGGGCCTCAAGACGCACTGCAAGCTGACGCTGGTGGTGCGCGACGAGAGCAACGGCGCCGACAAGCCGGTGATGTATGCGCATATCGGCACGGGCAACTACAACCCGAAGACCGCGCGCCAGTACGAGGACATGGGGCTGTTGACCATGAATCCGATCATCACCGACGACGTCAAGCGGCTGTTCAACCACCTGTCCGGCGGCGGGTACGAGTCGAATTACCGGCGCCTGACCGTCGCGCCGACGGGCGTGCGTTCGGGAATGCTCGCCCGCATCGACCAGGAGATCGCGAACCACCGTGCCGGGCTGCCCGCGCGCATCCGCATCAAGGTCAATTCGATCGTGGACGAGGCCATCATGGACGCCCTGTACCGTGCGTCGCAGGCGGGCGTGCCGGTGCAGATCTGGGTGCGCGGCATCTGCGGTCTGCGCGCCGGCGTGCCGGGGCTGTCCGATTCGATGCAGGTCATCTCGATCCTGGGTCGTTTCCTGGAGCATTCGCGGCTGTACTGGTTCGAGAACGCGGGGCGTCCGGTCGTCGGCATCGGCTCGGCCGACCTGATGCACCGCAACCTCGACCGCCGCGTCGAGGTGATCACGCAGATCACGCGCCCCGAGCACATCGCCGAGATCAACGCGCTGTTCGAGCTGGCCTTCGACCCCAAGTCCGTCCACTGGACGCTGCACGACCTGACCTGGACGCCGTGCACGGTCGACGAGAACGGACGCCCGCTGCGCGACATCCAGGAATACCTGATCGCCCTGACCAACCAGCGCAAGCGCCCGAGCATCGAGTCGTAAGGTCTGCACGGGCGGGCCTCGGGGGGGGGTTCCAGATCGTACAGTCCGGGTTTGCCCGCAGCGGCCGTTGGGGTGACAAGATGGCCCGCACGCTCGGCTGGTCGACGCCTGTGGTTTCTGCGATCTGAAGTGTAGAAGTCCTGCGATTCGTAGTGTAGAAGCCCTGCGAATCGCAGTGTAGATGACCTGCAGGTTGCGCAGTACGACATGAAAACCGCTTGCCAGAATGTGAATTGTGCCGTACAGTCACTACATGCCTGAAGCGTACGAACATCGCCTGCTTGACGACGTCCTCGATGACCTGCTGGCGGAGACCGCAGCGGTCGCGCTGGTGGGTCCCAAAGCCGTCGGCAAGACGGCTACGGCGCAACGGCGTGCCCGCACGGTCTTTCGACTCGACGATGCGCTGTCCCAGGAGGCGTACGCCATCGCAGACCGCCCATTGGCCACCGCACCGGGGCCGATCCTGCTGGACGAGTGGCAGCGCGTCCCGGAAACCTGGGATCAGGTTCGCCGGGCGGTGGACGACGGTGCGCCACCGGGGCGATTTCTGTTGACTGGCAGTGCGGCGCCGGTGGGGGCATCCATCCACTCTGGGGCGGGACGGATCGTCCCGGTGCGCATGCGTCCGTTATCGCTGGCCGAGCGCGGCCTGGCCACCCCCGCGGTGAGTGTGGGTGTGGCCCTGCGTGGCCCGGTGGGCGACGTGACTGGTGCGACCGATCTGACCTTCGCCGACTATGCGCGCGAGATCACGGCGTCCGGCTTCCCCGGGCTGCGTGGCTACTCGGAGCGCACCCGAACAAGACACCTCAGCGCCTATCTCGATAATGTGGTCAACCGCGAGTTTCCCGAACAGGGCCTGGTTGTGCGCCGTCCGGACACCCTGCGCCGTTGGCTGCGCGCGTACGCAGCGGCGACATCCACGAACGCCAGTTACACGGCGATCCTGGACGCGGCGACTCCCGGCGAGGCGGCCAAGCCTGCGGCGTCCACGACGCTCGCATACCGAGACACGCTGTCCAGCCTGTGGTTGCTGGACGATGTGGGCCCCTGGGATCCGACGGGCACCGCGGTGTCACGCATCTCGCAGGCGCCGAAGCACTTCCTGGCCGATCCTGCCCTGGCGGTGTTGCTGCTCGGCCTGGACGAGACGACGCTGCTGGACGGTCCGCTGGAACCAGACTTCGGGCCCAAGTACGGCAGTATCGCGGGGAGGCTGTTCGAAGCACTCATCGCGCTCAGCTTGCAGACATATGCCATGGTGGCCGGCGCGCATCTGAGCTATCTGCGCACCCGTAACGGCGATCACGAGGTCGACTTTCTCATCCAGCGAGGGCAATCGGTCGTGGGCGTTGAGGTGAAGCTCGCGCCGATGGTGACCGATGCGGACGTCCGTCATCTGGTGTGGTTGCGGGGTCAACTCGGCACTCGGCTGCGCGAGAGCATCATCGTGACCACCGGGCCGCACGCGTACCGCCGTCCGGACGGCATCCTTGTTGTCCCGGCTGCGCTGCTGGGGCCGTGACGACTGTCGGCCGCGAACGGTAGTGTCGGAGCATGGCAACGAGGGGGCGTACGGAGGTCGCGGCGCGGGCGGCCGCGCTGAGCCCGGCGCAGGCGGCGGCGGGCTACCGCACCGAGACGTTCCGCGAGCTGAACCGCCCGCTCGTCCAGCTGCTGGGCGGTGAGAACGTCAAGGCGCTGGCCAGCCTCGGCCTGGCGACCGTGGCCGACCTGATGGAGGATCTGCCGCGCCGCTACCTGTCCGGCACGCAGACGACCGACCTGTCCGAGGTGCGCCCCGGCGATGGCGTCGCGGTGGTCGCCCGGGTGCTGGGCGTGCCGCAGGAGCGCGGCTTCGACCCGAAACGCATGCGCCTGGAGGCCGTGCTGACGGACGGCCGCACGCAGCTGCCTGTCACGTTCTTCGGGCAGGATCGTCTGATCGTCTACTGGAAACAGCAGCTGCAGGCTGGCGTCAAGGGCATCTTCGTCGGCAAGATCGGCGTGTTCCGCGACCAGTTGCAGATGTCGCACCCCGATTTCGTGATGCTGGACGAGTTCGGCTCCATCGTCGGGCGCGCCACCAAGACCAAGGTGGCGATGGCCGAGCAGGTGACCCGCTCGGGCCTGGTCGGCATCTACCCGGCATCGAAGAAGCTGCCGACCTGGCAGGTCGCCGACCTGGCCAGCCGGGTGCTCGACCTGCTGGCGGGCCTGGACGATCCGCTTCCGGACGACGTCCGCGCCCGGCACCACCTGATGGGCCTGCTGGAGGCGTACACCGAGATCCACCGCCCGCAGAGCCTGGAGCGCATCGAGCAGGCCGAGCGCCGGCTCAAGTTCGACGAGGCGCTGCGCCTGCAGCTCACGATGGCCTATCGCCGCGCCGACCAGGCGCACCGGCGCGCGCCCTCGATCGCGCCGCGTCCGGACGGCCTGCTCGCCCGCTTCGACGCGCGCCTGCCGTTCACGCTGACGGACGGACAGCGCGAGGTGGGCGCCGAGATCGCCGCAGACATGTCCCAGACGGCGCCGATGCAGCGGCTGCTGCAGGGTGAGGTCGGCTCGGGCAAGACGGTCGTCGCGCTGCGCGCGATGCTGGCCGCGGTCGATGCCGGGCACCAGGGCGTGCTGCTGGCTCCCACCGAGGTGCTGGCCACGCAGCACTATGCGGCAATCACCGAACTGCTAGGGAATTTGGCCGGGGCCGGCACGCTGGGCTCGGCGCCGGGCGCCACCGAGGTCGTGCTGCTGACGGGCTCGGCGACCGCAATCCGGCGCCGCAACACGCTTAACAAGATCGCTAGTAACCAGGCTGGGCTGGTCATCGGCACGCATGCGCTGCTGCAGGCCGGGGTCACCTTCGCCGATCTGGGCCTGGTCGTCGTGGACGAGCAGCACCGCTTCGGCGTCGAGCAGCGGGCGGCGCTGTCGGAGGGGGCATCGGGCCCCGCCGGGACATATCCGCACGTGTTGGTCATGACGGCGACGCCCATCCCGCGCTCGGTGGCCATGACGATCTTCGGCGACCTGGAGGTCTCGACGCTGACCGAGCTGCCCGCCGGGCGCCAGGACGTCCAGACGACCGTCGTGTACGTGCCGCAGCATCCCGCCTGGCTCGACCGTGCCTGGCAGCGCGTGCGTGAGGAGGTCGCGGCGGGCCGGCAGGGCTTCATCGTCGTCCCGCGCATCACCGCGTCCGAGGCAGACGACTTCATCCCGGAGGGCGCCGTCCGCCCCTCGGCCACCGTCGAGGAGCTCTCGGCGGCGCTGCGGGACGGCCCGCTGGCCGGGCTGCGGCTGGAGGTGCTGCACGGGCGCATGTCGGCCGAGGCGAAACGCGACGTGATGGGCCGGTTCGCCGCCGGCGAGCTGGACGTGCTGGTGGCCACGACCGTCGTCGAGGTCGGCGTCGACGTGCCCAACGCCTCGATCATGGTGGTGATGGACGCCGACCGGTTCGGCATCAGCCAGCTGCACCAGCTGCGCGGGCGCATCGGCCGCGGCGAGCATCCGGGCGTGTGCCTGCTGGTGACGTACGTGGACCCGACCACGCCGGCGGCCGCGCGCCTGGCGGCGGTGGCTCGCACGCGCGACGGCTTCGAGCTGGCCGAGGCCGACCTGGAGCAGCGCCGTGAGGGCAACGTGCTGGGCGCCAACCAGTCGGGCGCCCGTTCGACGCTGCGCCTGCTGCGCGCGATCAGCGACGCCGACCTGATCGCCGAGGCCCGTGAAGCGGCGAATGACCTTGTCGCAGCCGATCCGGATCGCTCCAACCCGTACCTGGCCGACATGGTCACCCAGGTCGAGGCCCAGTCCAACGACGAGTGGCTCGACAGGACGTAGGTCTGACGTCTACTGCTTGCTGCCCTTCAGCGACTTGGTGTCCATGGTGCCGTCCTTGTGGTAGACGATGCACGTGAGGGTCTTGTCGCTGGACGACGCGCTCGGCGGCTGGAAGTACTCGACGTCGAGCTTGGACGTGTCGAACGAGCTGCCGATGTAGCCGGCGAACTGCTGCTTGCAGAAGTCTTCGGCGAAGCTCTGGTCGGACGTGGCGCCGTCGGTCGTGGTGGCGAAGACCTCGCCGTTGTGCGAGGTGGTGCACGGCACGACGGGCACCTTGGTCACCGCCGTGGTGCCGAACGAATTGACATCCTTGATGCAGTCACCCGCCCGCAGGTCCGACAACGCCAGGTTTGCCGAGGCGGTGATCTGGCCTGCGGGATCGCGGGGTGAACCGAACATACTGCAGCCGGCGGCGCTGACGAGCAGCCCGGCTACGGCGATCGGTGCGATCACGAAGCGTAGTGCGGATGTGTTCATGCACCGGAGCATACCGGAGACATCTGCGTGGATTTCTATCGCNNGTTCATCCCNGAGCGCACAATGGGACGCATGCTGTCCAGGAGTCTGCGGTGAGCCGCATCATCGCGGGNTCGGCGCGCGGTTTGGCCTTGTCGTCCCCGCGTGGCGACCGCACGCGTCCGACGACCGACCGCACCAAGGAGGCCGTNTTCTCGGCGCTGGCGAGTTGGAACGGACGGGGGGACGCCGCGGCGGACGAGCAGCTGGCGGGCCTGGCGTTCCTGGACCTGTTCGCCGGCTCCGGATCGATCGGGCTGGAGGCCGCCAGCCGGGGTGCCGCCCGCGTCGTCCTCGTCGAGAGCCATCCGGCCACCGCGCGGCTGATCACGCGCAACGTCGACGCCGTGCGCCGATCACCCCATGATCGCGATCAGGTGATCGAGGTGATCACCGCGACCGCCGCGGCGTACCTGGCGCGTCCGGCGGCGCCGTTCGACGTGATCTGGGCTGATCCGCCGTACGCGCTTGTCAACGCGGATATCGAGCAGATGGTCACGATGATCGTGATCAACGGCTGGCTGGTGGACGACGGCCTGATCATGATCGAGCGCGCCGCACGCGGCGAGCCGTTCGCCTGGCCGGATGCCCTGCCCGTGCAGTGGGACAAGACCTACGGCGAGACGCAGGTCCGCTACGCGCGTCAGAACCCTTCGGGGTAGTCCGATGTCGTGCGGATGCGCTCGAACGCCGCGTTGTTGAGGAACATGGGCGCGCCGACGGCCTTGGCGAGGTAGTCGTAGATCTGGGCGTCGATGGTGCCGGACGAATCGGTGATCGCGAAGTCGGTGCCGGCGGCCAATGCTTGCGGATTCGGGGCTGCGACCTCGGGGTTGATGTCGTAGAACAGGGCCGTGCGTTCGTCGTCGAACCAAGCCTGATAAGGTCCCTCGCCCTGGCCGCGGATTTCACACCCGGGCATGTCCCGCATCGCCCGTAGCACAACATCCAGCGGAGCCAAGATGTTCAGGAGGCCGCTCATAGAGTTATCCTCTCCAGATAACGTCATCAGGTACCTTTATGACTCCTCCAGTCTAGGGTGATGGACCCGCGATTTCATGAAAGCATGGAGCATGCCAAGCAGCACACAGTGCGATATCGGCGCCGCGCACCAGCCTGTGCGCGCGGTTGTTCCGGGGTCGTTTGACCCCATCACGCGTGGTCATCTCGATCTGATTCGGCGCACGGCCAGCATCTTTGACGAGGTCATCGTGGGGGTGGGGCGCAACACGACCAAGAACTATCTGTTCGACCCGGACGAGCGTCTGGCGCTGGCCCGCAGCGCCCTGGCCGGCGTGTCGGGCGTCCGCGTGGAGCCGATCCCGGCGCTGCTGATCGACTTCTGTGTCGCCCAGGGCGCGCGCGTGATCGTCAAGGGNGTGCGCTTCGGATCCGACTTCGACTACGAGTTGCAGATGTCCCAGCTGAATAACGCGTTGTCGGGCATCGAAACGCTGCTGCTGCCGGGCGGGCGGGAGTACGGCACGGTCAGCTCGACCATGCTGCGCGAGATCGCCCAGGGCGGCGGGGACATCAGCCCGTTCGTCACGCCCGAAGTGAACGCCGCCGTCCTCGCCCGCATGGCCGCACCCAGGTGAGGCACAGATCGGGAAGGTTTCGCGCCGTCTCGACGTTGACGGGAAGGACTCGACGACCGCCCGTGCCGTCCATCCCCGGGGACTAGACTTGGCCACCGTGGGCTGAGTAGCCCAGATGGAACGGGGAACGCNCACAGCCTATGGATGACACGCTTCGACTTGGTCTCGATGTCGGTTCGACGACGGTGAAGGCCGTGGTGCTGGACGCCTCCGGCACGATCCGCTTCAGCGACTACCGCCGCCACAACGCCGATGTGCGGGGCGAGCTGCGCCGCCTGCTGCTCGATGTGCTGGACGCCTTCCCGGACGACGTCGTCAAGGTCGCGATGACCGGCAGCGGCGGCCTGGGTGTGGCCCAGCTGATGGGCGTGCCGTTCATCCAGGAGGTCGTGGCGGCCACGCGCGCGATCGAAAAGCGTTGTCCGCAAGCCGATGTGGTCATTGAGCTGGGCGGTGAGGATGCCAAGATCACCTACCTGCACCCGGTGCCCGAGCAGCGGATGAACGGCACGTGCGCCGGCGGCACGGGCGCGTTCATCGACCAGATGGCGACGCTGCTCAAGACCGACGCCGCCGGCCTGAACGAGCTGGCCGGGCGCTACCAGAACCTCTACCCGATCGCGTCGCGCTGCGGCGTGTTCGCCAAGTCGGACATCCAGCCGCTGCTGAACCAGGGCGCGGCGCACGAGGACATCGCGGCGTCCGTCTTCCAGGCCGTCGCCACGCAGACGATCGCGGGCCTGGCCTGCGGGCACCCGATCCGTGGGACGGTCGTCTTCCTGGGCGGGCCGCTGCACTTCCTGTCCCATCTGCGCGACGCGTACGTGCGCGCGCTGGGCGACCATGCGGACGAGTTCATCACCCCCGACGACGGCCAGCTGTACGTCGCGCTCGGCGCGGCCATGCTGGCCAGCGGCCCGGCGCTGTCGCTGCCGCACCTGGCGGCCAACCTGGATTCGACGGCCAGCCTCGGCATGGCGTCCAAGACCATGCGCCCGCTGTTCGCCGACGACGCGGAGCTGGCCGACTTCCACGAGCGCCACGGCGCCGAGGTCGTGCCGCAGGTCGATCTGAGCCAGGCCCAGGGCACGCTGTTCCTGGGCATCGACGCGGGCTCCACGACGATCAAGTCGGTGCTGATGGACGAGGCGGGCAGCATCGTTTTCAGCACATATGGGTCCAATGAGGGCGACCCGATCGCGGCCGCGCTGGGCATCGCGCGCCAGATCCGCGCCACACTGCCGTCCGACGCGATCATCGGACGTGCCTGCGTCACCGGCTACGGCGAGACGCTTGTCCAGGCCGCGCTGCACGCCGACGAGGGCGAGGTCGAGACGATGGCGCACTTCCGGGCCGCCGCGTCGGTCTGCCCGGGCGTGACCAGCGTCATCGACATCGGCGGGCAGGACATGAAGTTCCTGAAGATCCGGGGCGGCGCGGTCGATTCGATCGCCGTCAACGAGGCGTGCTCGTCGGGGTGTGGGTCGTTCCTGCAGACGTTCGCCGCGACGATGAACACCGACGTCGCCACCTTTGCGCACGAGGGCGTCACGTCGCAGGCGCCCGTCGACCTGGGCAGCCGCTGCACTGTCTTTATGAATTCGTCGGTCAAGCAGGCGCAGAAGGAGGGCGCGTCGCTGGCCGACATCTCGGCCGGACTGTCGTACTCAGTCGTGCGCAACGCCCTCTACAAGGTCATCAAGCTGCGCGACGCCGGCCAGCTCGGCGACAAGGTCGTCGTGCAAGGCGGCACCTTCCTGAACGACGCCGTGCTGCGGGCCTTCGAGCTGCTGACTGGTGTCAAGGTCGTCCGTCCCAACATCGCCGGGTTGATGGGGGCGTACGGCGCCGCGCTGACCGCCAGGATGCACTGGACGCCGGGGCAGACGAGCGCCGTGATGACGCGCGACCTGGACGGCTTCGGCGTCGAGTCGACGCAGCGCACCTGCCAGCTGTGCCAGAACCACTGCAAGCTCACGATCACGACGTTCGACGACGGCGTCCGCAATGTGTCCGGCAACCGCTGCGACCGCGGCGCGTCGCTGGAGGCCCGGCCCAAGAAGTCGACCGTCCCGAACCTGTACGACTACAAGTACGCGCGGGTGTTCGGCTACCGACGGCTGACTGACGAGAAGGCGACGCGCGGGGCCATCGGCATTCCGCGCGCGCTGGGCATGTATGAGGATTACCCCTTGTGGTTCACGATTCTCACCAAGCTCGGGTTCAAGGTCATGCTGTCGGGACGCACGTCCCACGCCCTGTTCGAGGCGGGCATGGAGTCGATTCCGGCCGAGAATGTCTGCTATCCGGCCAAGCTGGCGCACGGGCACATCGAGTGGCTCATCGACAAGGGCGTCACGACGATTTTCTTCCCCTGCGTCAACTTCGAGCGCAAGCAGTTTGAGGACGCCGACAACAACTACAACTGCCCGATCGTCGCGTACTACCCGCAGGTCATCGAGAAGAACGTCGACCGGCTGCGCGAGCAGGGCATTCGCTATCTCGACCCGATGGTCAACCTCGACAACCCCGAAAACCTGGCCAAGCGGCTGGTCGAGATCTTCGCCGACTGGCACGTGACGCCCGAGGAGGCCGCCGAGGCCGTCCAGGCCGGCTACGAGGAGCTCGACAGGTTCCACGAGGACGTCCGCGCCGAGGGCGACCGGGCGCTGCAGTACATGGCCGAGAACGGCGTGCGCGGCATCGTGTTGGCCGGGCGTCCGTACCACATCGATCCCGAGATCAACCACGGCATCCCCGAGGCGATCACCAAGCTCGGCATGGTCGTGCTGAGCGAGGATGCGCTGACCAGCGGCATGCGCCACACGCACCTGCAGCGCCCGATCCGCGTGATGGACCAGTGGCCCTACCACACGCGTCTGTACGAGGCCGCCGCCCAGGTGCGCGCGACCGCCGATCTCAACCTCGTCCAGCTCAACAGCTTCGGCTGCGGCGTCGACGCGATCACCACCGACGAGGTGCAGGAGATCCTCGAATCGGCCGGCGACGTCTACACGGTGATCAAGATCGACGAGGTGAGCAACCTCGGCGCGGCGACGATCCGGCTGCGCAGCCTGCTGGCGGCCATGGCAGAGCGCGCCGATGATCACACCGATGATCACACCGATCACGCGCGGGCGCCGTTCCCGATCCGCCACGTCGCGACGCTGGCGCACCCGCAGGCGCAGGAGCGTCCGGATGTGGACGACGTCGACCCGATCCCCATGGTCGAGGTGCCCGATCGCGTGGCGTTTACCGAAGCCATGCGCGAAGACCACACGATCTTCGCGCCGCAGATGGCCCCGATCCACTTCCGCATGCTGGGCCCGATCTTCAACCGGTTCGGCTACCACGTGCGCATCCTGGAGCACGCGTCGACCGAGGACGTCGAGTGCGGCCTCAAGTTCGTCAACAACGACGCCTGCTTCCCGGCGATCATGGTGATCGGCCAGTTGATCAATGCGTTCCTGGACGGCAGTGCGGATCCCGATCATTCGTCCGTGCTGATCACGCAGACCGGCGGCATGTGCCGGGCGACCAACTACGTCGGCATGCTGCGCAAGGGGCTGCGCCAGGCGGGCTTCCCGCAGGTGCCGGTGCTGGCGCTGTCGGTGCAGGGCATCGAGTCGAACCCGGGCTTCTCGCTGACGATCCCGATGCTGCACCAGGCGCTCAAGGCGCTGGTGATCGGCGACACCATCCAGAACGTGCTGCTGCGCGTGCGTCCGTACGAACGCGACGAGGGCAGCGCCAACGCGCTGTATGCCCGCTGGGATCAGATCACCCGCGAATGGTTCGCCAACGATGGCTACTCGCAGACCTGGGGCGGCCAGATCGGCTACCACAAGCTGCTTCGCCAGCTCGTGCGTGAGTTCGACCAGCTGCCGCTGCTCGACATCCCGCGCAAGCCGCGCGTCGGCGTGGTCGGCGAGATCCTGGTCAAGTTCCAGCCCGACGCCAACAACAACGTCGTCGGCGTGCTGGAGGACGAAGGCTGCGAGGCCGTCCTTCCCGGCCTGGCCGGCTTCCTGGAGTACGGCATGGCCCCGGCGCAGTGGCGCCGCGACAACCTGGGCGTCGGCTCGAAGAAGTCCGTGCTGGGCAACCGGGCCGCGATCTGGGCGTTCGAGCGCTACCAGGCCCCGGCCAACGCCGCGCTCAAGGCGTGCAAGGGCAAGTTCACGGTGCCGCAGAGCATCTACACGACCCTGGAGCACGCCACGCCGGTGATCAGCCCCGGGACGGACGCCGGCGAGGGCTGGTTCCTGGTCGGCGAGATGATCGAGCTGATCGAACAGGGCACGCCCAACATCGTCTGCTGCCAGCCGTTCGCCTGCCTGCCCAACCACGTGGTCGGGCGCGGCGTGTTCAAGGAGCTGCGCCGCCTGCACCCGCAGGCCAACATCGTGTCGGTCGATTACGATCCCGGCGCGTCCGAGGTCAACCAGCTCAACCGCATCAAGCTGATGGTCGCCACCGCGCACAAGAACGCGGGCACGACCGCCGGCCTGGCGCCGTGGGACGACGCCGACACCGTGGACGACCTGGCCGCCCGCCCGCTGGTGGACGCCGCGGTGGAGTAGCCACCCCTCACAAGGGCTCTTGTGAGCCAGGTTTCTGCCCGACGGACTACGCTGGATACCAGACGAAACGAGCTGAGGATGAGCATGAGTGATTACACCAGCCTGGACGAGGCCACCGCGGCCGTCCACAATCCGGGGACGACACCCGACCAACTCTTCCTGATTGCCAGCAACCAGCCGACGCTGTGGCTGGATGTGGTGGCGCATCCGAACGCGTACCCCGGCCTGCTCGACTGGCTGCAGATCAAGGGCGACGCGAGCGTGCAGGCCGCCGTGGCGACGCGCCGGGCGCAGATGGCCGCCGGGGGCCCGCCCACGCCGCTGATGCGCGCCGGCGCCAAGCTGCCGCAGTGGGTCATTCCGGTGATCACGGGGCTGTCGGTGATCATCGTCGTCCTGGCTGTGATCATGGCCATGCTGTTGTTTGATCGCAATGATCAGGTCGGCACGGCGACGACGTCCACGCCCGTGGCGTCCGCCAAGCCCGCGACGGCGTCCCAGCCCGCCACCGTCGGCCAGCAGATCAAGCCGCCGAACCTGACCAGCGACGGGGCCGCGATCGTCGCGAACCCGACGGACGCAAACGCGCAGCTGATCCTGGACATCCACGTCGACTACCAGTGCCCGGTGTGCGAGGCGTACGAGAAGTTCTTCGGCAAGACCTTCGACCAGCTGACCAGCTCGGGACAGGTGCTGTTCCGCTACCACATCCGCAGCTTCCTCGACAACGACCTGGGCAACAGCTCGTCGCTGGCGGCGGGCGTCGCGGCGACGTGCGCCGACACCGTCGGCTCGTTCCAGGCGTACAACGACGCCATCTGGGCGCACCAGCCGGCCGAGGGCACGGGCTACACCGACGCCCAGCTGCGCACCGACTTCGCGGCCGACGCGGGCATCACCGGCGACAACCTGACCAAGTTCCAGGCGTGCTACGACCAGTGGCAGACCATGCAGGTCGTGCAGAACATGGAGACGATCAACCTGAACTCCGGCGTCAATGCGACCCCGACGTTCCTGGTCAACGGGAAGAAGGTCGACCTGTCCAAGACGCAGGCCGATCCGGCGGCCGTCCTGGCGACGCTGAAGGCGGCTGCGGGCGTTAAGTGATGCCGGCGGGGTTGGCGCACGCTAGTGTTGTGCTCGGGAAACCGGGGTTCCCGCGAGCACGCACGAGGTGAGGAGCGTCCATGGCGCAGCGTCAGTCAGCCGGTGATTACTTCGCCGCGATCAAGCGGAACGCCCCGGTGGTGCTGTCGGGCATCAAGGAGATGGCCGGCGCGCAGCTGAAGCCGTCGCTGAAGCATCTCGGCATCGGTGCGGGCATGATGGGCGGCGTCGGCGTGTTCGGCATGGCCGTCTTCCGCTTCTTCGCGCTGTCGGTCGCGTTCCTGCTGTCGTTCGCGTTCAACAAGGGCGCCCATCTGAGCCTGCTGCTGTCGCTGTTCCTCGGGTTCCTGGTGGCCGCCTTCGGCGTTGCGCTGTTCGGACTGGCGCTGTTCATCCTGGGCAAGCGGCAGTTCGCGCAGATCAGCGGCCCGACCGACGCGATGGCCGAGCTGTCGTCCACGATGGACGAGGTGTCGCAGGCCGCGACGGCGGGGGCCGACATCGCCAAGGCCGGCCCGCCCCGCCACGCGGGCGACGAGGCCGCCCAGGCGCACAGGCCCGCGGCACACTACGTGGTCGATCCGATCTGGGCCGCCAAGCAGCGGGCCGCACAGCGCGCGGCCGACAAGGCCGCGAAGGCCGCAGCTACAGATTGATGACGAGCCCGGCGGTGGGCTGGGGACGGGTGCGCAGCGCCGTGCTCAGCGCGGTGTGATCGACGGTGGCGCGCCAGCAGCGCAGTTGGTACGGCAGACGCAGCTCGTTGGCGCTGGCGGCGCCGCTGTAGATGGATGCGACATCGTCCAGAAGCTTGGTGCGCACGGCCGTTTCGAGCTGGTCGACGGCGTCCTGGCTGGACACCATGTCGAGCAGCGCCATGCGGGCGGTGGGCACCCAGATGCGGAAGTCGCGCGAGGCCTGGCGGGTGAAGAAGCGGCTCGCCATGAGCGGTGCGATGGCCGACGACTGGTCGTCGCCCTTCATGGCCTCCGGGTCGACCGAGCGCATGAGTGAGATCAGTCGACGCACCCAGGGCACCGAATCGTCCCGAATGAAATAGCTTGTCGCAAGCGTTCCGCCCGGGTGCAGCACGCGGGCGAACTCGGGCATCGCCAGGCCGAGGGACAGCTGCGCGGCCATCTGGTGCACCAGCACCAGCCCGAAGTGGTAGCCGACGAACGGCAGGGACTCGGCGCGTCCGACGACGGGCGTGACGTGCGGTGTGGCGACGAATCTGCGGGCGTGTTCGAGATCCGAGGTCACCGTGACGACGTCTTGTCCCGCGCCGGCGATGAGCCGCGGGACGCCGCCCGACGGGGCAAGCACAAGCGCCTGGCCTTCGCAGTCCGCGGTGAGCCAGGTGAGGGCAGCTTCGGGGAAGTCCACTCGGGGCATGAGGCAACTTTAGCCCCGCGGACGTCCCGAACCGGGGACCACGCGGGCTTACGGCCGTGTGAGGACGACGACGGACCCGTCCCGGGCGACGACGACGTAGCCCAGCGAGAGCAGGATCTGCTCGCGCTGCGGCACCCAGTAGGTCTGCAGATTGCCCTCGGCGATGCTGTTCTCGTCGAGCAGCACCCAGGACGCCTGCAGGGGCCGGTCGGTCGAGTCGAGCCACGACTGTTTGGCCAGGTAGACGGTGTCGGCGTCGACCAGGTGCGGTGCGGCGTAGGTGTCGGCGATGACGCAGACGCCAGGGGGGATCTGCCGGACGCCCGCGGCCAGGTTGGCGGCGTCGGCCGGCGGGGGCGTCACGGCGAGCAGCGACTTCCACGTGTACGTCAGGGTGATCGTCGTCAGCGACAGCAGCAGGATGGCGGCCAGGTGGGCGACGCCGAGGAAGGGCAGCGTGGCGCGTGGGCTGCGCGGGTGACGGGGGCGCAGGTGTGTCCAGCCGTCGATCGCGGCCACCGCGCAGATCGCGACCATGGTGGCGTAGTAGTGCGATGTCACGGCCCAGTACGGCGGATAGTCGCTGACAAGGCGCGATGCCAGCGTTGGCAGCAGGATCAGCGCGATCGGCGAGCGCAGGCCGGGGCCGAGGGCCACCAGCAGCAGCACGACGACCTGCCACAGCGCCGGTTGGTGCAGCAGCGCCGCAGCGTTGGACGCCAGGCCGCCCGCCTGGCCCGGCACGTTGGCCAGGTAGATGTACTGCCCGTCGGGGTTGAATGCGGGGATGATCACCTTGATCAGCGCGACGAACGTGATCACGCTGGCCGCGCCCATGATCAGCCCCGCCTTGATGTGGTGCCGCGCCAGCAGCAGCAGGGCGATGCCGCCGAGCAGGAAGGTCGAATCCTCCTTGGTGAGCACGAGCAGCACCGAGCAGACGGCGAGGGGCCGCCAGCGTCCGTCCTCGCTCGCCTCGATGGCCAAAATCACTAGTGGAA
>WRGV01000004.1 GCA_009787035.1 Propionibacteriaceae bacterium
GTCTCCACGGGCGGCACCGGATCTGGATCGGCCGCCACGGAATCCGAGACGAGCAGCACCCCGGGCGCCAGCGCGTCCTGCGGCGGCTCGACGACATGCTCGACCGGGACCTCCGGTTCGGACGCGGCGGGGGCAGGCTCGGGCGCCGGGTCGGACGTCACGTCCATGACCATCAGCGTGTGCGCCTGGTTGAGCGGCGGCTCGACGGCGTCCAGCACCGTCGGCGCCGCATCGACGAGCACCGGTGGCGGCGCGAGCACGCTCTGGGCACGAGCAGCGGGCGCTGCACCCGCCGGATGCGCGGATGGCGCGTTCGAGCCCAGCCCGCCGAACTCGTCTGCGAACCGCTCGGCCAGCCAATCCTCCGGCGTCTCCGGCGCCGCACCGGACGCCGATGCCGCGCTCGCTTCGTCGCCGCTCCACGTCTGTGCTGGCCCTATCGGTTGCGTCGACATAATCTGCGCTCCCTCCCGTCAGACCGCTCCAGCCTAATCCGTCTAGCGCGATACCGTCGGTCCGCCCAGGCCAACGCGCGCCCCGTCCGGACTCAGGCTGTGCGAAATACCTTGTGGTTGGCAGCTTGCGCGATGGGACGGACGACCACGCGATCGATGTTCACGTGGTGGGGACGCGTCGCCACCCAGGTGACGACGTCCGCGATATCCTCGGCNGTCAGCGGCTCATCGACGCCCGCGTAGACGGCGTCCGCCGCCGCCTGGTCGCCGTGGAAGCGCACCAGCGAGAACTCCTCGGTGTGCACCATGCCGGGGCTGATCTCGCACACCCGCACGGGCGAGCCGCACAGCTCCAGGCGCAACGACCCGGCCACCGACCGCAGCGCCGCCTTGGCGCCGCAGTAGCCCGCGCCGCCCTCATACGCCGCCTCGGCCGCGGTGGACGTCATCATGATGACGGTGCCGGACGCCGCCTCCAGCGCCGGCAGCAGCGCCTTGGTGACGCGGCCCGCGCCCACCACGTTGGTCTCCAGCATGCGGCTCCATTCGGCCAGATCGGCCTGGGCCACCGGATCCTGGCCCAGCGCGCCGCCGGCGTTGTTGACCAGCAGGTCGAGACGGTCGCCGACCACCTGCGCCAGGTGGGCCACCGACGCGTCGTCCGTCACATCGCAGACCACCGCCACACCGCCGATCTGCGCAGCCACGGCCTCAATGCGCTCTTGGCGCCGGGCGGCACACACCACGCGGTATCCCTGCGCCGCCAACGCCCGCGCGCTCGCGGCACCGATGCCGCTGGACGCGCCTGTCACCACTGCGATCTTGTCCATAGTTCGCATTCAACCACGAATCGCCGCACGACGTGCCGGAAAACGAAAGGGGCCCCGACACGGAAGCCGTGCAGACACCGAGGGGGGACGGCCCCCGCAGGAACCGTCCCCCCTCGATCTGTTGGAAGGGATACCTACTTGATGTGCTCGATGCGGCGCACCCGGAAGAGCACGGCCACGCCGGCCCCGAGGAGCAGGACGCCGACGATGCCGGCCACCAGACCCTGCGTGGTCGCGACCGAACCGCCGGTGGCGACCCCGACGCCCTGCGCGGGCGCATTCGGCTGGCCCTGCTGGTTGCTGCCGCCAGGACCGGTGGGCACCTGCGGCGCCTTGGCCATCTCTTCGGCGTTCGTCCACACATCCGGACCGAACGGCATCAGGCCGGTCTGCGCGGCGAAGCCGAGATGGCCCAGGCCATCGATGCCATCGGTCACGGTGCCGGTGACGAGCGGCGTGTGGTCATTGCCCGAGGTGACGTCGAAGACGTCCTCCATCGTGCGCAGCCAGCTGTAGTGGTCGTAGAACACGTTCGACACGGTGCCGGGCTTGATCAGCGGGCTGATCAGCACGCTGCCGGTGTCGCCGCCGCCGGGCGTCGGATCGACCGCGTCATAGATCGGATCGACCGTCTCGCCCGGCTGGACGTAGCCAGGGGCAGCTTCGGCGCTCATCGTGATGCTGGTGACCTCGCCGGTCGGGAAGACCGGGTGGCCGTCCTTGTCGATCAGCGTGAACATGCCGTCGGTGACCGGCGACGTCGGATCGTCGGAGAACAGCGGGCCGGTGTTGGTGACCGAGCCCACGTACGTGCCGTCCGGAATCGGGCTGGTGCCGCCGGGGCCGGTCTTGTCGACCGTGTCGGTCACGATGCGGCCGGCATCCAGCGACGTGGCCGTGCCGTCGACGATGGTGGACGAGCTCGGCCCGCCCGTCACCTTGTCGGTGCGCGCCCCGGGCGTGTTGCCCGAGACGCCGCGGACGATGCCGGGCACGCAGTTGGCGGGCACGCGCGGATTCACCGAGGTGCAGGCCGGTGGCCGGTCGATGAAGGCGTTGTCACCGGGGCCTGGGTAGAGCTGGTTGCCATCGGCGTCGGTGGCCAGCGTCGAGTTCGGGCCGGTCGGCTCAGTCGCGACATCTTGGCCGTTGATGTTCTCACCGGCAGCGTCGGAGCGGATGCCCTCGGCCGCATTGGCCTGGATGCTCGATGTCGGGCCATAGTCATAGGCGTTGTTGAAGCTGTTGCCCGTGTACGTGAAAGGCGGGTTGGCTTCGTCGAACGTGATGTCGATCAGACCGCCATCCTTAAAGGCGGCAGACTGTTCGATCAACGGGATGTAGTACTTCAAGAAGAGGTCGGCTGCGTAAAGCCCGCCGGTGTAGTTCTTAGGAGCAGTTGCCTGCGGGTCGGGCGTGCCATTTCCGTAAACCGGATTGCCGTCTGCGTCGAAGGCGCCGGACATGTTGTTGCCCTTGCACAGCGCGTCATGCGCGTCATTGCAGTTGTCAGGAGTGATCCAGCTGAACGACGGGGTCGTCGCCTCGGACTGCAGGTCGTGCCACAGGCCGTAGACCGGGTCGTCCAGATTGGCGATGTGCGCGGCGTCGCAGTCATACCCGCCCTGGACGGGGGTGGTCAGCGGTGGCACGAACGTGCCGTCCTGGTTCTTCATGCCCGACAGCGACGTGAACCACGCGAACGGGAAGTGCTTGGCAACATACTGGTCGTTGGCCTGTGCGCCCGTGAAGCTGGTGACGCCCGCCGGGAACGGATGGTTCGCGTCCGGGGNCATGTACAGCGGGTTGGTGTTGGGGTCGTTGTTGACGGTGCCGGCGGCGCCGCAGGGCCCGTCCTCACGGTTCGGCTGGTTCTTGAGGTCCTGCGCGTAGCCCTTCCAGGTGATGCCCGCGGCGTCGAACTGGTTGAACAGCGTGGGAACCTGCGTCGGGTAGGTGCAGCCGTTGGTGCCGGCGGCGGCGTTCGCACCGGCGGCCGAGAGCACCTGGCCGCGGTTGTTGCCGTCCTTGATGATCGTGTCGTTGGAGCCGAACATGGTGCTGACGTTGCCGCAGTCCTGCTGCGTGTCCTGCTGCGGGGCCTGACCCGACACCAGCGTCAGGTAGTTGTCCATGCTGTAGTGGCCGGTGCCGTAGTAGTTGGTCAACAACGCGCCCTGGCTAGGCAGCGTCTTCCACAGGTAGGTGTTCTGGTTCAGCCCGGTGAACGTCGCGTCGTACGACTTGTTCTCCAGGATGATCAGCCACACGTGCTTGATCTGGCCCTTCTGCAGGCCGGTCGTGGTGATCATGGTTGAGGAGGGGGAGGACGGGGCGGCATCAGGGGCCGGCGCAGCAGCGGCGACGCCGGTGCTGAGCAGACCGCTCGCCACCACCGTGGCGGCGGCCACGGCGAGAATTAGTTTTCGTGGTGTTCCATGAGTGGACTGATTGACCATTATTGTATTGCTCCGTTGGTCATGGTGTTTAGGGAGGATTCAGTTTGAATCCAGAGTATCCCCGGCGACCCGACCCGGATGAAGTCTGAGTGTTTTCTTGGGTAATTCTTACTTGCTGTGAACGACCTATTGATCGTGTATGTATAAGCCTTGCTGATGCCTTGAGCGCCGTCCGAGAAACTGGCCACAAAATGGTGGCAAACCGCCCGCACCCTATCGCCGGTTGCGCATAATAGGACGGTGAACAGGTTGAGCGCACGCAAACTATCCGCACTACTCCCCATCGTCTTGTCCGCTGCCCTCGGCATCGGCCTGACCGGCTGCTCCAGCACCCCCGCTCCCGTGAGCGACTGGGGCGGTTGGCCCTCGTTCCTGCCCTCCCACGAGCCCGTCCTCGACAAGACGCTGAACGGCTCTACGGCGAGCCCGGCCCTGTCCATCCAGGGCGAGGCCATCAATGTCACGCTGCCCAGCGGCGGCACCGTCCTGGTGACCACGCTCGGCCCCGCACTGCCCGACCAGAACCGGGCCGTGCCCGAGGAGACCATCGAGTGCACCTGGACGATCACGTTCCAGAACGCGACGACGTCCCTCAACGTCACCAACTCCGACTTCCGCATCCGCGACTCGCTCGGCGGCATCCACCTGCCCGCCTTCACCGACGACAGCGGCCCCGGCACCGTCAAGCCCGGCGCGACCAGCAGCTTCAAGGTGAAGACCACCCTGCCCGAGGGCGAGGGCCTGCTCTCCTACGCCCCCGACGGCAAGAATCCCGTAGCCACCTGGGACTTCATCGTCGAAGACGACTGATCTCCCCACACGCAAAACGCCGCGCCCGGTGCGATACCGGACGCGGCGTTTTGCTTTGCAGTCCATCTAGGCCGCCGTGTGCTGGACACACGTCAGGCCTGACGCAACGCAGCTAGCGTCGTGACTAGGCCCTGGCGATCGTCCAGACTTGCGGGGCACCGTCAATGGTGACGTTGTACTTGGTGGCACCCTCGGGCACCGGGACGTCGGCAGCAGGGGCCTCGGGCGCCGGGGCGGCCGGCTTCTCGACGGTGTACGGCAGCTTCGGGCCCTCGGCGCGGGTGGTGAAGAACTTGGCGGCGACCTGCGGGAACATGGCGTACGTCAGCACGTCCTCCTCGGTGCCGTCGAAGCCCTCGACCTTGGCGGCCTCGGCCTGCAGCTCGTCCCACTCCGGCTTGAGCAGGTCGGCCGGGCGGCACGTGATCGGATCCTTCTTGGCCCACGCCTGTGCGATCTTCACGACCTCCGGGTCACGCGGGGCAGGCGAGGCGCCGTAGTAGCCGAGCATCAGGTCGGCGAACTCGCCGGTGAGCATCTTATACTCGCCCATCATCACGTTGAACACGGCCTGCGTGCCCACGATCTGGCTGGACGGCGTGACCAGCGGCGGGTAGCCGGCGGCCTCGCGCACCTTCGGCACCTCGGCCATGACCTCGTCCATCTTGTCGGCCGCGCCCTGGCTCTTCAGCTGGCTCTCCATGTTGGACAGCATGCCGCCGGGGATCTGCGAGCTGAAGATGTCGGTATCGACCAGCGTCGCCGACTCGAACGCCTTGTACTTGGGACGGACCGCGGCGAAGTGGTCGCGGATGCGGTGCAGGCAGCCCATGTCGAGGCCGGTGGTGTAGCCGGTGCCTTCGAGCATCTCGACGACCGACTCGGTCGGGTTGTGGCCCGGGCCGAGGCTCAGCGAGCTGATGGACGTGTCGACCACGTCCGCCCCCGCCTCGATGGCCTTCATCAGCGACACCTGCGTGACGCCCGTCGTCGAGTGGCAGTGCACCGAGATGAAGACATCCTGGCCGTACGTGTCCTTGATGCCCTTGACGATGTCGTACGCCGGCTGCGGCTTGAGCAGGGCGGCCATATCCTTCAGCGCGATGGAGTCGGCGCCCATGTCCAACAGCTGGCCGGCGAGCTTGATGTAGCCCTCGACGGTGTGCACGGGGCTGATCGTGTAGCAGATCGTGCCCTGCGCGTGCTTGCCGGAGCGCTTGACGGCGGCCATCGCATGCTCCAGGTTGCGCGGGTCGTTCATCGCGTCGAAGACGCGGAAGACATCCATGCCGTTCTCAGCAGACTTCTGGACGAAGCGATCAACCACGCCGTCCTCGTAGTGCCGGTAGCCCAGCAGGTTCTGGCCGCGCAGCAGCATCTGCAGGCGCGTGTGCGGCATCAGCTCGCGGAACGTGCGCAGGCGCTTCCACGGATCCTCGTTGAGGAAGCGGATGCACGAGTCGTACGTCGCACCGCCCCAGCACTCGGCCGACCAGTATCCGGCCTTGTCGATGTCGGCGCAGGCGTCGACCATATCTTCCATGGCCATGCGCGTGGCCAGCAGCGACTGATGTCCGTCGCGCAGCACCAACTCGGTGATGCCAACCTTGCGCGCAGACGATGAAGGATTAACCGAAGAACTCATGCGTCCATCCTCTCACGGTGCCGACAGCATGGGAGCATCCCCACCGCGATCCGACAGATTGCGCTCAGCAACAGCGCGAATCCATCGGCTGGTTGTCGATGCGCTGGCGCCAGAACTCGCGCTCCGACAAGGGCTCGTGGTCGTGATGCTCCACCGCGAAGCGCGCAAGGTAGCGCTGGTACGCCGTGTCGCCCATGAGCTCACGGACGTACCACGCCACCGCCTTGCCCGCACGCACCACCTGGGTGACCACCGGCATCGTCCGTCCTCACGCTACTTGGCGGCCGCCGGCTCGTGGTCCTTGAGGGACACGTGCCCGGCCAGCAGGGCCGGATCGCCGACCTGCTCGAACTCGGCCTCGACCTTCTTCTCCAGCGCGCTGGGCAGGAACTGCACGGGCGCGAACAGCTTCGACTCGACGGGCGGATCCTCCGAGGTGAACGTGTCCTTGTTCTTGATGGTGTTGACCACCCGGATGATCGCGCAGATCAGCACCGTGAGCGACATCGCCAAGAACAGGATCGACAGGCTGCCCTGGATGAACGTGTTGCGCACCGTCGCGTTGGCGATGGCCAGCTGCGACGGATCGCCGGCGGCGGCCGTCACCGCCGCGCGGGCATTCGACCACTGCTTCCAGTATCCCAGCGCCGGGTCGGACGAGAAGATCTTCTGCACCGAGGCCGTGAACGTCGTCGAGACGTCCCAGACCAGCGGCACGATCGGGATCCAGATCCACTTGTGGTAGCCCTTGCGGGTCACCATCACGGTCACGATCATCAAGGCGATGGCCGCGATTAACTGGTTCGCGATGCCGAACAGCGGGTACAGCGTCTGGATGCCGCCGCGCGGATCGGTGACGCCCATCAGCAGCAGCGACCCCCAGCAGGCCACGACGACGGCCGTGCAGGCCCAGGCCCCGATGCGCCACGAGGGCTGCTTGAACTTCGGGACGAGGTTGCCGATCGCGTCCGACAGCTGGAACCGCGTCACGCGCGTCACGGCGTCCACGGCCGACAGGATGAACAGGGCCTCGAACATCACCGCGAAGTGGTACCAGAAGCTCATCATCGCCCGGCCGCCGAAGATGCGGTGCAAGATGTTGGCCATCGCGACGGCCAGCGTCGGGGCGCCGCCGGTGCGGCTGACGATCGACTGCTCGCCCACGTCGGAGGCGATCTGCTCCAGCGCCGCCTTGTCGTACACGGTGATCGTGGCACCGCCGCTCTCCGGCTGATCCCAGGTGACCTTCGGCCGGTCGCCCTTGGCGTCGACCACGCCCAGCTGCGTGACCGCCACCGCGGCCGAGGCCGCCTTGGCGTCGTCCGCGGCCGACTTCTCCGCAGGTGTCGCCGAGGCCAGCGTGCCCGCGGCGATCGTCGTCGTCCACTGCTTGACCATGTCGGTCGTGACCGGAACGGTCGTGGTTCCCGACGGCACGGTCTGGCCGGGCGTGTACACCGCGCCGGTGCTCTGGTCGATCTGGACGCCGTCGTTCGCGGCCTTGGTCGCCAGCGTCATGATCGTCGCGGTCGAGGTGTTCATGGCGAAGTACGTGCCGACGTTCAGCGAAACGGCCGCGGCCAGCGCCATGATGGCCACGAACGACTCCATCAGCATGCCGCCGTACCCGATCATGCGGGCCTGGCCTTCCTTCTGGATCATCTTGGGCGTGGTGCCCGAGGCGACCGTGGCGTGCATGCCCGACAGCGCGCCGCAGGCGATCGTGATGAACAGGAACGGGAACAGGGCACCGGCGAACACCGGGCCGGCTGTGTTGTGCGCGAACGTGCTCACCGCGGCCGTCTGGGCGATCGGGCGCACCGCGACGATGCCGATCGCGAGGATGACGATGGTGCCGACCTTCATGAACGTCGACAGGTAGTCACGCGGGGTCAGCAGCAGCCAGACCGGCAGCACGGCGGCGAAGAAGCCGTACAGCACGACGGCCCACGACAGCTGGACGCCGGACAGCGACAGCGCGTTGGCGATGCCGGAGTGCGAGATCCAGTTGCCGGAGATGATGGCCAGGATCAGCAGCACGAAGCCGATGATCGATATCTCTGAGACCTTGCCTGGTCGGATGTAGCGCAGATACAGGCCCATCAGCAGGGCGATCGGGATGGTCAGGCCGATCGACCAGACGCTCCAGGGCGACCCGGTCATCGCGTTGACGCAGATCAGCGCCAGCACGGCCAGCACGATCATCAGCATGATGAAGACGCCGATCATGGCGACCGTGCCGCCGACCTTGCCGATCTCGTCGATGGCCATCTGGCCCAGCGAGCGCCCGCCACGGCGCATCGAGAAGAAGAGGACGAGCATGTCCTGGACGGCGCCCGCGAGGCAGACGCCGACGATGATCCAGATCGTGCCGGGCAGGTAGCCCATCTGGGCGCTCAGCACCGGGCCGACCAGCGGGCCGGCGCCGGCGATGGCCGCGAAGTGGTGGCCGTAGAGCACGCGGCGGTCGGTCGGGTCGAAGTCCTGGCCGTTGTTGACCCGCTCTGCCGGCGTGGCCCGCAGCGCGTCCGGACGCATGATCTTGCGCTGAATGAACAGCGCGTAGAAGCGGTAGGCGATCGCGTACGAGCACACGGCCGCGACCACGAACCACAAGGTGTTGACCTGCTCGCCGCGGATCACGGCCAGCATCAGCCAGCCCACCGCGCCCAGCAGTGCGATGCACACCCACAACACGATGCGCCAGGGCGTCCACTTCTGGTGCGGCGCGATGCCGACCGGGATGCCTTGCTTGTTGCGGATGATGTAGTTGTTCTCCAGGTCGGTGTAGCGAGCCTTGATGGCAGCCAGCGGTCCTGGTGTCGTCGTCGACATGGTCTCTCCCATCGCACAGTTCATCGTTGATAATGCGTTGACAGGGTCACGCTACCCCTAGCACAGCCTGCACGGCTTGGTTTCGGGACAAATGTCCCGGAAGCCAGGACGGACCGGTTGGTAACGATTCGGTAACAGTTCCAGACAGGCTGTTGACAGGCCAGGATGCGGATGGTTGTCTGATGCGCAACCGGTACCGCACGGCAGCGGACCGGAACACCGGATGGCCCGGCCTGCCTGACTCATTGACCGACGCGCGGGACCACCCCACATGACCCCTCTGATGACGACGACCGCCATCTGACCTGAAAGGAACGACATGAAACCCCTCACGAAGATCGCCGTCATCACCGTGGCGGCCGCCCTCAGCCTGACGCTGGGAGCCTGCAGCAGCAACAGCGGCAGCACCACGACCTCGTCCTCGTCGGCGGGAAGCGGCAACCACCTGACCGTGTGGGCGTGGGATCCGACGTTCAACATCTACGCGATGAACGAGGCGCAGAAGATCTATGCGGCCGCGCACCCGGGCTTCACGCTCGACGTCCAAGAGGTGTCGTGGGACGACATCCAGACCAAGCTGACCACCATCGCCCAGGCCAACCAGCTCGACCAGCTGCCCGACATCTTCCTGGTGCAGAACAACGCGTTCCAGAAGAACGTGACCTCGTACCCGCAGCTGTTCGCCGACATGAGCAACGCGGGCATCGACTACACGCAGTACCCGAAGGCCGTCGTCGACTACTCGGTGGTCGACAACAAGAACTGGGGGCTGCCGTTCGACAACGGCGCCGTCATCGCCGCCTACCGCACCGACGTGCTGCAGCAGGCCGGCTACACGCTGGCCGACTTCACCGACATCAACTGGTCCGACTTCCTGACCAAGGCCAAGGACGTGCTCGCCAAGACCGGCAAGCCGCTGCTGTCGGGCCAGGCGAACTCGTCCGACATGATGATGATGATGCTGCAGTCGTCGGGCGCGAGCCTGTTCGACGCGCAGGGCAAGCCGGCGATCGTCGGCAACCAGGCGCTGCTGAACACCATCAACGTCTACAAGCAGATGGTGCAGGCCAAGGTGTACACCGAGGTCAACTCGTGGGACGAGTACGTCGCCAGCTTCGTGAACGGCGATGTGGCCGGCGTCATCAATGGGTGCTGGATCCTCGGCTCGATCCAGACCGCCAAGGACCAGTCGGGCAAGTGGGACCTGACCGACATGCCGGCGCTGGACGGCGTGCCCGGCGCGACGAACTACTCGGCCAACGGCGGCTCGTCGTGGGCCATCAGCGCGTCCAGCAAGAACTTCGCGCTGGCCGCCGACTTCCTCAAGTCGACGTTCGCCGGATCGACGCAGCTGTACGACACGATCCTGCCGAGCTCGGGCGCGCTGGCCAACTGGATCCCGGCCGCCAAGTCGGACGTCTACGGGCAGCCGCAGCCGTTCTTCAACAACGACAAGATCTACGCCAAGATCGTCGACTACGCCTCGAAGGTGCCCAGCAACAACACCTCGCCGTACTACTACGAGGCCCGCGACGCCATCAGCGCGGCCGTCACCCAGATCCTGGGCGGCACCGACGAGACGAAGGCGCTGCAGCAGGCCCAGCAGACCGTGGAATTCGCGATGCAGTGACGGGGCCGACGCCGTGTCCACTGTGCGACTGACCGCAAAACCGTCCCCCGCCACGGGGCGCCGGATCGTCGGGTTGGAGAAACGCCACAGCCTCACCGGCTGGGCGTTTCTCACCCCGGCGGCCGTGCTGATCGCGGTCATGAGTTTCTACCCGATGATCCAGTCGTTCATCCTGTCGCTGCACACCGGCCGCGGCACGGTGCTGCACTGGGCCAGCCCGATCTGGTACAACTACGCCCGGCTGTTCCAGGACCAGACGTTCAAGCTGACCATCCAGAACACGTTCATCTACCTGGTGATCCAGGTGCCGATCATGCTGATCATGGCGCTCATCCTGGCCACGATCCTGAACGACAAGACGCTGCGGTTCAAGGGCCTGTGGCGCACCGCGATCTTCCTGCCGTGCGCGGTGTCGCTGGTGTCGTACTCCATGGTGTTCCGCACGCTGTTCGCCACCAACGGGGCCATCAACGACGCGCTCATGGGCCTGCACCTGATCGATTCGCCGATCAACTGGCTGGCCCAGACCGGCACGGCCCGCATGGTGATCATCCTGGGGCTGCTGTGGCGCTGGACGGGCTACAACATGGTGTTCTACCTGGCCGCGCTGCAGACGATCGACTATTCGACGTTCGAGGCCGCCCGGATCGACGGCGCCAACACCGTGCAGACGTTCTTCCACGTCACCGTGCCGCAGCTGCGACCCATGATCCTGTTGACGGCCATCATGTCGACCAACGGCACACTGCAGCTGTTCGACGAATCGTGGAACCTGACGCAGGGCGGCCCCGCGAACACGTCCATGACGATGTCGCACTACCTGTACCAGCTGTCGTTCCAGAGCAACCCGAACATCGGCTACGGCTCGGCGGTCTCGTACGCCATCTTGATCATGGTGGCCATCCTCGCCGCGATCCAGATGAAGGTGGGTGACAAGCGTGACTAGGAAACTTCGACGCGCGGTGATGTACGCCGTGCTGGTGATCGCCTCGCTGTTGTCGGTCTTCCCGCTGTACTTCATGATCGTCAGCGCCACCAACACCAGCGCGCAGGTGCTGGGCGCGCGGCTGCTGCCCGGCCTGCAGCTGCTCACCAACCTGCACGCGCTGATGGCGCAACAGGACCTGCTGGCCGCGCTGTGGCATTCGTCCCTCAACGCCGTGTCGACCACGGTGCTCGCGCTGATCGTGTGCGCCGTCGCCGGCTACGGCTTCGAGGTGTACCACTCGCGGGGCAAGGACGCCGTCATGAACATCCTGCTGCTCACGATGATGATCCCGTTCGCCGCGACGATGATCCCGCTGTTCCGCATGTTCTCCGAAGCGGGGCTCGCCAATTCGACGCTGGCCGTCATCTTGCCGGCCATCTCGACGCCGTTCCTGATCCTGCTGTTCCGGCAATCGGCGCGGTCGTTCCCGCACGAGATTCTGGACGCCGCCCGCATCGACGGCCTGGGCGAGCTGACGATCTTCGTCCGCATGTTCATCCCGACCATGCGCTCGACGTTCGCCGCGGCCGCCGTGATCACGTTCATGGGCGCGTGGAACAACTTCCTGTGGCCACGCGTGATCCTGATCAGCAACTCGCAGCAGACCATCACGATGCTGATCTCGAACTTCCGCGCGGGGTACGTGATCGACTATGGCGTGCTCATGCTCGCCGTTTTGGTCGCCTCGCTGCCCACGATGATCATCTTCTTGATCCTGCAGCGCAGCTTCGCCAACGGCATCACCGGGGCCGTCCAGTAGAAAGGAACACCCATGTCCGTCTTCGACCGGCTCGCCGATCCGGGTTTCTTCGAGGAGAACCGGGTGGCGGCCCACTCGGGACACCGCTGGTTCGCCGACGCCGCACAGGCCGCCACGGGCGTCAGCAGCTACGAGCGCTGCCTGGACGGGCTGTGGCGCTTCCACTACGCCGTCAACCTGGGCGCAACCGTCCCGGGCTTCCAGGAGCCCGGCTTCGACTGCTCGGGCTGGGACGCCATCGCCGTCCCCGGGCACATCCAGCTGCAGGGCTACGACCGGCCGCAGTACGTCAACGTGCAGTACCCGTGGGACGGGCACGAGCAGGTCGAGCCCGGGCAGGTGCCGACGCAGTTCAACCCGGTGGGCAGCTACGTGACGACGTTCGCGTGGGACGAGCCGCTGGCCGAAGGCGAGACGCTGCACGTCGTCTTCGGCGGCGCCGAGTCGGCGCTGGCGTGCTGGCTCAACGGCGTCTTCATCGGCTTCGCCGCCGACTCGTTCACGCCGTCCGAATTCGACCTGACGCCCGCGCTTCGTCCCGGCGAGAACACGCTGGCCTGCCAGGTCGTGCGCTTCAGCGCCGGCAGCTGGATCGAAGACCAGGACATGTTCCGGTTCTCCGGCCTGTTCCGCAGCGTCGTGCTCGTGCGGCGTCCGGCCTGCCATGCGCAGGACATCGCCGTGACCACGCCGCTGTCGGACGACCTGCGCCACGCCGACGTGCGCGTGCGGGTGCAGCTGACCGCGGGCGGGCGGGTCTCGGCCCGGCTGGTCGCCGCGGATGGTTCGGTGGTCGCGCAGGGGCTGGCGGGGACGGATCGTCCCGGCGAGGTCGCGCTCGGGCTGCCGCTGGACGAACCGGAGCTGTGGAGCGCCGAAAGCCCGTGGCTGTACCGGCTGGAGCTGGACGTGCACGACCTGGCGGGCCGGCTCACCGAGTGCGTGCCGGTTCAGGTGGGCGTGCGCCGGTTCGGCATCGAGGACGGGTTGCTGAAGATCAACGGGCGCCGCATCGTCTTCACGGGCGTCAACCGGCACGAGTTCGGCCTGGCCGGGCGCGTCATGACGCCCGAGCAGACCGAGGCCGACATCGTGACCATGAAGGCCGCCAACATCAACGCCGTGCGCACGTGCCACTACCCGAACAACACGTTCCTGTACGACCTGTGCGACCGGTACGGCCTGTACGTCATCGACGAGATGAACCTGGAGTCGCATGCCATGTGGGACCGCCTGCACCTCCAGCACCTGCCCGACGCCGAGGCGCTGCCCGGGGATCGTCCGGAATGGCTGCCCGTGCTGCTCGACCGGGCCGCCAGCATGCTGGAGCGGGACAAAAACCACCCGTGCGTGGTCATGTGGTCGTGCGGCAACGAGTCGTACGGCGGGCGGGACATCCTGGCGGTGTCGCAGTGGTTCCATGCGCACGACGCCACCCGGCCGGTGCACTACGAGGGCGTGCGCTGGGACCCGCGGTACCGGCAGACCTCCGACGTCGAATCGCAGATGTACACCCCGGCGGCCGACATCGCCGCGTACCTGGAAACGCATCGCGACAAGCCCTTCATCCTGTGCGAGTACGCGCACGCGATGGGCAACTCGTTCGGCGCGGTCGATGAGTACACCGAGCTGGCCTACCGCGAGCCGCTGTTCCAGGGCGGGTTCATCTGGGACTTCGCCGACCAGGCCATCGCNCTGCGCGACCGGTACGGCAAGCCGTTCTTCGGCTACGGCGGCGACTGCGACGACCGGCCCAACGACGCCGAGTTCTGCGGCGACGGCATCCTCTTCGCCGACCACACCCCCTCACCGAAGCTGCAGGAGGTGCGCTACCTGTACCAGGGCTTCCGCACGACGATCGGCGACGATTCGTTCACCGTCGACAACCGGCATCTGTTCACGTCGACGGCCGCGTTCGACTGCATCGTGAGCCTGTCCCGCGAAGGGACGGTGCTGCGCACGGCCCGCGTCGCCACCGAGGTGGCACCGGGGCAGTCTGGGACATACCCGCTGCCGTTCGCGCTGCCGGACACACCCGGCGAGTACGCGATCGACGTGTCGTACCGGCTGCGCGAGGATGCCCCCTGGGCTCCGGCGGGCCACGAGGTCGGCTGGCAGCAGCGGGTCGTGCGCATCGGCGCGCCCGCGGCACAGCCTTGTGGGACAAAACTGCACCTGATCGAGGGAATCCACACCATCGGGGTGCGCGGCGGGCATTTCGAGGCCATCTTCTCCCGCTTCCAGCTGGGCCTGGTGTCGTACCGGTTCGGCGGCCGCGAGCTGCTGCGCTCGGTGCCGATGCCGAACTTCTGGCACGCGCCGACGTCCAACGAGCAGGGCTGGCACGGACCCGCCCGCGACGGCCAGTGGCTGCTGGCAAGCCGATACGCCACACTCATCGAGCCGCCGACGCTGGGCGAACGCGACGGCTGCCCCGAGATCGAGTACCGCTACCAGCTGGCGTCCCAGCCGATCAGCCAGTGCACGGTCACGTATCGCGTGTGCGGGGACGGCCGCATCGAGGTGACCGAGCGCGTCGTCCCCGGCAAGGGGCTGCCCGATGCACCCGAGTTCGGGATGATGTTCGTCTGCGACGCCGATCTGTCCCACCTGGCCTGGTACGGCGAGGGGCCGGACGAGTGCTACATCGACCGGCGCGCCGGGGCGCGCCTGGGCGTCTACCGCGGCGAGGTCGCCGACCAGCTGACGCCGTACCTGCGTCCACAAGAATGCGGAAGCCACACGGGCGTGCGCTGGGCCAGCGTGACCGACGACGCCGGCCGGGGGCTGCGGTTCGAGGCCGAGGTGCCCATGGAGTTCTCGGCGCTGCCGTGGACGCCGTCCCAGATCGAGGACGCCGCCCACGCCACCGAACTGCCGCCCATCCACCACACCGTGCTGCGCCCGGCGCTGGCCCGCCGCGGCGTCGGCGGGGACAACTCGTGGGGCGCGATGACGCATCCACAGTACTGTCTGCCGGTCGGGGTGCCGCTGGAGTTCCGGTTCGCATTCGTGGGCGTCGCTTGAGGATTACGCAGGCCGCTCTATCCTTGGTAGGCGTTGTGCGCCCCGAACGCACGACGGAACACAGGATGGTGGTCGGATGAGTCGGACGCCCGCAACGACGACCGAGCAGGCGGCGCCGCCCCCGGGGGGTTGGCGGCGCTTCATCATGGCGGCGTACGGCCCGCCGCTGTTGTCGTCCATCGGCTACGGCGCGGTGACGCCGCTGGTCGTGCTGTCAGCCCGCGATCTGGGCGCCTCGGTCGCCCTGTCGGCGTTGATCGGCGGCCTGACCGGCATCTCGACGATGCTCGGCGACCTGCCGGCCAGCTGGGTCGCCACGAAGCTGGGCGAGAAGCGCGCGATCATCGCGGCCTGCTGCTGGGACTTCTGCTGGCTGTCGGTCGCGTTCCTGGCGCGCGACCTGGCCGTCCTCAGCCTCGCCGTCTTCTGTTTTGGCTTGTCCGGTGCGGTATTTGGCCTGGCGCGGCAGACATTCGTCACCGAATCGACACCGATCGCGCTGCGCGCGCGGGCGCTGTCGAGCCTGGGCGGCACGCAGCGCGTGGGCTACTTCATCGGCCCGCTGGCCGGCTCGGCGATCGTCGCCACGTACGGCCT
>WRGV01000005.1 GCA_009787035.1 Propionibacteriaceae bacterium
CCGCCGGCAGCAGCGGCGGGTTCGGCTGCGTGGTCAGCGCCATGAGCTCGGTCTCGGGGTAGGCCGCGCGCAGCTTGGCCTGCAAGGCCGCGACCTCGCCGGTCGCGTTCGGATCGAAGAACTGGCTGCCGATGTAGACCAGCGGGCTGCGGACGCCGTCCACCATGTTCTGGAACGCCGCGATCAGGTGGCGCGGCTGCACCTCGTGGCCGCCCAGGCCGAAGATCGCGGTCACCAGCTGCGGCGTGCTGGTCAGGCACGGCATGCCGGGGTAGCTGCCCGGACGGTCGCCGCAGGCGCGCGCCTTGAACAGCGCATCGGTGACCAGCCTGGTCAGCGCGGTGTCGTCCGAACGCTCCAGCACCGTGACCGTCTTCGCGCCGGCCAGCGCGGCCGCGATCTCGGCCTCCGGGAACGGCTGCAGCAGCGTGACGGCCACGACGCCCGCCTTGATGCCCTGCGCGCGCAGATAGGGCAGAACCGCGCGGACGTCGTCGGTGATCGACCCGAGCCCGACCATGATGTAGTCGGCGTCGTCGGTGTCGTAGCAGTGGATCGGCTCGTAGACGCGCCCGGTCAGGTCGGCGTACTCGGCCATAGCCTGGCGCACGATGCCCGGCACCGCGGACACGAAGTGCGTGCGGTGGTCGGCCGAGCCGGCCTGGAAGTCGGGCTGGTTCTGGACGGGGCCGGTCAGGCCCGGGTTGTCCGGGTCGATGAGGGCCGGGACGAGCTGACGCGTGCCCTTGGCGGGCGCGCCCACCCAGGCGCGGCGCCACGGAGCCTGCAGCCGCTGCGGGATGTGGGCGAGCGTGACGTCCACCAGCGCGCCCGCGTCGTCCGCCTCGACGGCGTCGGCCTGCGCGTCCAGGTACGCGGACAGCGCCGCGGCGTCGTCCGGATTCAAGTCGCGCGCATGCCGGCGCAACCAGCCCTTCAGCTGGAAGACGCGTCCCTTCGCGCCGAACAGCACCTCCTGCGCCAGCGTGGGGCACGGGATGCGGCTGGTCGGGTCGCCCAGGTACTCCTTGAGCAGCTCCGGCTCGGGCAGCAGGATCTCGCTCATCACGTGGCTGGTGGCGAAGCCGTCCATCACGTTGGCGACCGGCACCAGCGACAGCGCCGACGTGCGGTAGCTGATCGCGGCCAGATCGGCCGCCTCCTGCGGGTTGGCGCCGAACAGGATCGTGTAGCCCGCGCCGAGCAGCGCGTACACGTCGTCGTGTCCGGCCATGACGTTCAGGCTGTGGCGGCTCACCACGCGCGCCGCAACCTGCAGCACGAACCCGCCGACCTTCTTGCCGACGGTGACGAAGTGCGACTCCAGGCCGTACAGGATGCCCTGCGCGCTGGACGCGTTCGAGATGTAGTTGCCGCCGGTCAGCGCGGCGCCGAGCGCGCCGGACTGCGCCGAGTGCTCACCCTCGGTCTCGACGAAGAACGGATGGCGGCCCCAGACGTTCATCTGCCCGTTGGCGCGGGCGGCCTCGAACGTCTCGGAGATCTCCGTGGACGGCGTGATCGGGTAGCCGATGACGCCGCCGCAGACGTGCTGCATCACGTACGACACGGCCCCGTTGCCGTTGATCACCTCGGGAACGCCGGGGTATTTCACCGCGCGGGCCCGGCGGGGTTCGATGTGCGCCAGCTCCGGAGCGACCGGATCGGCGGTGGTGGACGTGGCGGGGCTCGATACGGCCAGATCTGTCATGGGCATACATCCGAACTACGAGTAGGAATCGGCACAGTGTTCAGTTGTGGTGGGTTCAGTTGTTGTGGGTTCAGTTGTCCTCATCGGCGTCCGCGGCGCCGACAATGGGTCCGGACGGACGCGGGCGCGCCACGACAGACCGCAGCGCGTCCAACGCATCTACTATACGAGGCCCGCCCATCCTCACGCGTGCCCGACGGGCTGATTCTCAGCTGTGGGCACGCCCATGCTCAGCGGCCGAGCAGTGCGGACGAGTGACGCTCCACGAGGTGCAACGCCGCCGCGATGGTCTTGTCCATGTCGAAGTACCGGTAGCTGCCCAGCCGGCCGCCGAAGAACACCCGCGGTTCGCCCGCAGCGAGATCCTGGTAGGCGGCCAGCCTGTCCTGGTCGCCGGCCGTCGCGATCGGGTAGTACGGCTCATCATCACGGGTCGCCGCGCGCGAATACTCGCGCACGATGACCGTGGCGTCATCGGGGTAGTTCCGCTCGGGATGGAAGTGGCGGAACTCCAGGATGCGCGTCCACGGCACGTCCAGGTCCGCGTAGTTCATGACCGACGTGCCCTGGAAGTCGCCCACCGGCAGCACCTGCTGCTCCAGGTCGAGCGTGCGCCAGCCGAGCTCGCCCGCCTCGAAGCCGAAGTAGCGGTCGACCGGGCCGGTGTAAACCACCGGAACCTGGCCCACCACCGCGTCCTTGCTCGCGGGCTGGGACGCGTCGAAGAAGTCGGTCGTGAGCCTGATCTCGATGCGCGGGTCGTCCGCCATCCGCTCGAACCACGCGCCGTAGCCCTGCGCGGGCAGGCCCTCGTGCGTGTCGGAGAAGTAGCGGTTGTCGTAGGTGAACCGCACGGGCAACCGCGAGACGACCGAGGCCGGCAGATCTTCGGCCGGAGTCTGCCACTGCTTGGCCGTGTAGTCGCGGAAGAACGCCTCGTACAGCGGCCGTCCGACCAGGCTGATGCCCTTCTCGACGAAGTTCGTGGGCCGCGCCTCGCCCAGCTCGGCGGCCTGCTGCGCCAGCAGTTCGCGGGCCTGTTCCGGCCCCATCGCGGTGCCGAAGAACTGGTTGATCGTGCCCAGGTTGACCGGCAGCGGGTACACGACGCCCTTGTGCACCGTGTAGACGTGGTGCACGTAGTCGGTGAACGCCGTGAACCGGTTGGCGTAGGCCCACACGCGCTCGTTGCTGGTGTGGAACAGGTGCGCCCCGTAGCGGTGCACCTCGATGCCGGTGGACGGGTCGGGCGCCGACCACGCGTTGCCGCCGATGTGGTTGCGCCGATCAAGCACGAGCACGTGCGCGCCCGCCTCAGCCAGCTGGCGGGCGACCGTCAGGCCGAACAGGCCGGCCCCCACCACGACGACGTCGGTCATGGCCTAGCCGCGCGAGCCGCGCCCCATGCTCGGCAGCACGTAATCGGTGCCCTGCGCACGGTTCTGGCTGGCACGGATCTCGGCCTCGGCCTCTTCCCGGCCGACCCACGACGCGCCCTCGACGCTCTTGCCGGGCTCCAGGTCCTTGTAGACGGTGAAGAAGTGCTCGATCTCCAACAGCGTGTACTCGGGCAGGTCGTCGATGTCGTCCAGGTAGTCGCGCCGGATGTCGGACATCGGCACGCACAGCACCTTGTCGTCACCGCCGTTCTCGTCCTGCATCTGGAACATCGCCACCGCCCGGCAGCGGATCAGGCAGCCGGGGAACGTTGGCTCGTTGACGAGCACCATCGCGTCCAGCGGGTCGCCGTCCTCGCCCAGCGTGCCCTCGATGTAGCCGTAGTCGTACGGGTACTGCGTCGAGGTGAACAACGGACGGTCCAGCCGGATGCGCCCCGACTGGTGATCCATCTCGTACTTGTTCTTGATGCCACGCGGGATTTCGATTGTCACATCGAAGACCACCTGGGCCCGCGGCGGGACGTCGGCCTTATGGAACTCTTCGGTCATCATTGATCCTTTCGGTGCTCGGTGGCACACACTCTACCGTGCTGGATCATCTCGACACCGCCACGCATGCCCGCGGCTGGAAGAATAGACGGGTGACCGACTACCTGCTGCTCATCTCCCCCGGGGCCAACCGCGTCTTCGCCGGCTGCGCGCCGCGCCTGGGCGTCGCCGAGCTTACGCTGTCGGCAGATTTCGTCCGGCAGGCCCGTCCGGTGCAGCTGGCCGGGGTCGACTACGTGGGCCTGCGAACGGACGCCGCGCTGGATGAGGCGCAGCGGATCGTCATCGCGCGCCAATCGGGCGCGCTGGCGCTGTTCGAGCACCACGACGACGACCTGCTGGCGCCCGTGGCGCTGCCCGACGCGTTCGCGCTGCCCGACGACCTGGTCACCATCCCGAAATACCCGGGCAAGACCAACGAGCAGTTCACGCAGTTGCTCATGAACCTGACGCTGTCCGCCGTGACCGCACCGCTGCCCGCGTCCGGACGCCGCGCCGTGCTCGACCCGCTCGCCGGGCGCGGGACGACGCTGCTGGTCGCCTGGCGCAACGGCTGCGACGGCTTCGGCGTCGAGTCCGACGAGCGCGCCGTCGAGGCGATGGCCGCGTACGTCACCACCTACCTGCGCCGGGCCCGGCTGCACCACAGCGCTGCGACCACGCCGGTGCGCCGCGAGCACCGGCTGCTGGGCCATCGCTTCGATGCCACGTGGACGGACGGACCCGCCCAGCTCACGGTGTTCACCGGCGACACGCGCGACTCGGCGACGCTGTTCGGCAAACGTCGCTTCGACGCGATCGTGACCGACGCGCCGTACGGCATCGTCCACCGTCCCCAGCATGCCGGGGGCGGGCGTTCGCCGGCCCAGCTGCTCGACGAGGCGCTGCCCGTGTGGGCCGGCCAGCTGCGTGCGGGTGGGGCGCTCGGGCTGTCGTGGAACACGCTCGGCCTGCCGCGCGCGGATCTGCTCGACCTGCTGGCCTCCTGCGGCCTGGAGCCCAGGACCGGCGGCGCCTGGGACGACCTGGCCCACCGCGTCGACTCGTCCATCCGCCGCGATCTCGTCGTGGCAACCAAGCCCCTGTCGATCGTCTAGGCTGACCGCTATGACCGAGCACGATCCGTGGCGCACCGCCACGGCCGTCGGGTGTCGCATGTGCGGCCCCGGCACCAAGGACGTCAGCCGCGCCGAGATGGACGAGGCGGTCGCCGGGCTTCGGGAGGCCGCCGCGCGCGTCCCGGCGCTGGTCGCCTCCGTGTCGCAGCTGCCCGCCACGCGCGACGACATGACGCTGGTCGTCGACCGCACCGGCATCGTGCGCGCCAACGCCTCGACGATGCAGCGCATGCTCGGCATCGCCGCGGCGGCGACCCCCCAGCTCGATGTGTCCGAGGTGACCCCGCCCGGGCCCGCCGTGGGCGCCATGCTCGCGGTGCTCGCGGGGCGGATCCTGGGACAATTCGACCCGTTCGCCGAGCAGCCGCGGCTGCTGCTCGTGGCGCCCAACATCGTCGGCATGCAGCGCAAGCTCGGCGTGGATGCCGCGGATTTCCGGTGCTGGGTGTGTCTGCATGAGCAGACGCACCGGGCTCAGTTTGCGGCTGCCCCCTGGCTAACCGGGCATCTGACAAGCCTGATCACCGATCTGGTTGCCGCCGAGGCGGGCAACGGACCGCTGTGGACCGAGCTGGGCGATCGCATGCAGCGGCTGCGTTCGGCGCGCCGCGATGACCCCGACACGACCAGCGTCGGCATGCTCGCCGCGGTCGCCGGACCTCGCGCCGCGGCCGCACTCGACTCGGTGATGGCCGCGATGTCGCTGCTGGAGGGCTACGCCGACGTCATGATGGACGCCGTCGGACCGCAGGTGATTCCGACCGTCGCGGCGATCCGGGAGGCGTTCGAAGAACACCGCGCCCGCGGCGGCCTGGCCGCGCTGATCGGCAGGCTGCTCGGGCTGGACGCGAAGATGGCCCAGTACGCCGAGGGGGCGCGCTTCTGTCGCGCGGTGCTCGACGGCCCCGGCCTGGCCACGCTCAACCTGGCCTGGGACGGCGCCGACAACCTGCCGACGCTGGACGAGGTGCGGGCCCCCCAGCGCTGGATCGACCGCATGCAGGACTGGGGCGTGGGTGGCTAGACGCGCACTCAGCCCGGCCCAGCTGGCCGTCGTCGCCGCGGTGCGCGCCGTGCTGCCGGATGACCCCGTCCGGGTGCGGGTGGCCTGCTCCGGCGGGGCCGACTCGCTGGCGCTGGCGGCCGGACTGGTCTGGTGTGACCGGCACGATCCGGATCCGCTGCGTTCCGTGTCGGCGATGGTCGTCGACCACGGGCTGCAGCCGGGCTCGGATGCCGTCGCCGCCCGGGCGGTGACCGTGCTGCACAGTCTCGGCCTGGATGCCACCGCCGTGCGCGTGCACGTGGATGCCGCCAGCCCCGACGGCCTGGAGGCGGCGGCTCGCGATGCCCGCTACGCGGCACTGGCGGGCCCCGGCGCCGACCTCGTGCTGCTGGGGCACACGCTGGATGACCAGGCCGAGACCGTGCTGTTGGGCCTGGCCCGCGGTTCGGGCACCCGGTCGCTGGCGGGAATGCCCGCCACGTTCACCTGGGCCGACCCGGAATGGGACAAACAGGCACCCAGCGGTCGAGATCGGGCCACAAACGGCCCGATCGGCCCCGATGGGGTCGCGTTTGTCCCACTTTTCGCCCGGCCCCTGCTCGGGCTGCGCCGGGCCACCACCGCACAGGCCTGCGCCGACTGGGACATCGCGACCTGGGACGATCCGATGAACGCCGATCCGCGCTTCGCGCGCGTGCGCGCGCGCCGGCTGCTGCCCGACCTGGAGCGGGCGCTGGGCCCCGGCGTCGCCGAGGCATTGGCCCGCACCGCCGCCCTGACCAGGGATGACGCCGATCTGCTCGACGTGCTGGCGGCGAAGGCGCAGGCGAGCGCCCCGCCCGGTGACGGCCTGTCGGCCCCATGGCTGGCCGACCTGGCCCCCGCGTTGCGCGGCCGCGTCGTGCGCACCTGGCTGGTGGCGCAGGGGCTGGACGCCCCCGACTTCGACCACACGCAGGCGGTTCTGGATCTGGTCACCGCCTGGCACGGCCAGCGCGGTGTGGACGTGCCGGGCGGCACCGTCGTCCGGGAACGGGACATTCTGCACGCCATCGCGCGGAAGTGATGCAGATCGGGCCCCGCAGCGCCAGTTGGGTCGGGCTTCGTCCCGCTCGGTAGGATGGCTGCATGGATGCCGCCGATGTGAGCCAGGACCTTGACCACGTACTGTTCACCGAAGAGCAGATCCACCAACGACTGGATGAGCTCGCCACACAAATCGACGCTGACTACGCCGGACGCGAGCCGTTGCTCGTCGGTGTGCTCAACGGCGCGGTCATGACGATGAGCGATCTGGCCCGTGCGATGCACTCGCACATGCAGATGGACTGGATGGCCGTCTCCAGCTACGGCGCCGCCACGAAGAGCTCGGGGGTGGTGCGCATCCTCAAAGATCTCTCGTGCGATATCCGCGACCGTGACGTGCTGATCGTCGAGGACATCATCGACACCGGCCTGACGCTCAACTACCTGCTCGACCACCTGCGTGGCCGCGGCCCGGCCTCAGTCGAGATCATGGCCATGTTCCGCAAGCCCGATGCCTTGCAGGTCGATGTGCCGGTGCGCTACATCGGCTTCGACATCCCCAACGAATTCGTCGTCGGCTACGGCCTCGACTACGCGCAGCGCTACCGCAACCTGCGCGATGTCGGCACCCTGGCCCCCCACGTCTACAGCTAGGGCCGCTTCGACGCGCGCTGTCGCGCTGCGGCTTGCGCGCCACCACAGTCGATGACGAGGTCACGCACCCCGACGGCACAGGGTTTGCTGAGTATTGTGGTGTCATGCTTATTGTGACAACTAACAGCATCCCCGGCTACCAGATCGACGCTGTCCTGGGTGAGGTCATGGGGATGACCGTGCGCTCCGCCAACATCGGCCAGAACCTCATCGCTGGATTCAAGGCCCTGGGCGGCGGCGAAGTCAGCCAATACACCGATCTGGTCTATGACTCGCGCAACCAGGTCATGCAGCGCATGTGGGACATGTGCGTGCAGCGCGGCGGCAACGCAATCATCGCCATGCGGTTCGACACCGGCGACATCGGGCAGACGTTCTCCGAGGTCTGCGCCTACGGGACGGCGGTCGTCGTCCGTCCGATTGCGGACGAGGCACGGGGCGGCACGCCGCAGTCGATCGGCGAGGCCCACACCCAGGCCGCGCAGCCGCAGCAGCCGCCGATGCCCCCACAGCAGCCCGGTGCCACGCCGTACGGCTACGCACCCCAGAGCTAATCCGCGGCCTCGGCCAGGTGTAGCCGGACCCCCATCTGGTCCGGCTCGCCGACCGATCCCAGATCGGCGCGACAGCAGTGCGGCTGCTCCTGCGGCCACAGGTCGGTGACGCGTTGATGGGAGTGCAACTCCTGCAGCGAGCCGTTGACCATGCCCGCATGCAGCGTGCAGACGATCTGCGGCGCCTGCGCCGCCGACTGAGCGAACGGGCAGTTGTGCAGCAGCAGGTGCGGGGACGGGTCGTGGAACAGCTGCGGCGCGAACCACAGGGCGTCGAGCTTGTCGACGACGCGCCGGGCGATCTCGTCTTCATCGAAGATCTCGTCGGATGCCGTCCCGGCGGCCAGGAAGCGGCCCCATTCGGTGCCGATCTGGTACATCTGCGCGCCGACATCCGGATACTGCGCCGCGATCGCGGTGGTCAGGATCCCGGCCAGCAGCCGGTAGCCCTGCGCGCGCTCGTGCGTCTGGTTGGGCAGCGTGCCCGCGTAGAGGATGCGCCGACGCCCGGGCGCCTGGCGCGCCTCGGCCTCCCGCGTGGCCAGGCCCGCGTCCACCAACGATTCCAGGTGGAAACGAGCCGTGTTGATGTGCACGCCCACCATGTCGGCCACCTCGGCCACCGACAACGGCTCCTTGGCATCGCGGAGGATCTGAATGATGTGGGTGCGCCGTCCGCCATGCTCGGTGCCGCCCGTGGTGCCGTCGAAACCGGGCACCGTTCCCCCTGTCGCCACCGTTCCTCCTCCTGCGCCGACAACACCGCCAACGCTAGCCGCCTCCGGAAATCCCCCGACGCCGCCCCTTCAGCTGGGCGATCGGCACCTTAGGCTCAGGTAACTTAGTCTTCTGTAACTTACTAAGTAGTGAGTTACAATGCGATGGTGGCACACAAACAGACCCCGCCAGATCCCCCGTTCGTGTTCGGACGCATCGCCGAAGGCGACTGCTTCGCCGACCGCGACGCCGAACGCGCCCGCCTGGACGCCAACTTCGCGCAGCTGACCAACACGATCATCGTGTCGCCCCGCCGCTGGGGCAAATCATCCCTTGTCGAACGCGTTTCGCAGGATCTGATCGCCGCCGCGTCGGACATTCACCTGTGCCAGATCGATCTGTTCACCGTGCGCACCGAAGCCGACTTCTACGCCCACCTCGCCCAGGCCGTCCTGGAAGCCACGCTGACGAAGTGGGACGAATGGGTGGATGCCGTCCAGACGTTCATGTCCCACCTGCGTCCGAGCGTCTCGATCAGCGCGGACCCGGGCCCTGACATCCGCCTCAACCTCGACTGGCACACCGCCGAACAGAACCCGGACGACGTCCTCGACCTGGCCGAGAACATCGCAGCCAGCCGCGGCCTGCGCCTGGTGGTGTGCATCGATGAGTTCCAGGCGATCGCCGGTTTCACCGACACGCAGGCGTTCCAGCGCAAGCTCCGCGCGCACTGGCAGCGGCACCAGCACGTCTGCTACTGCCTGTACGGCAGCAAGCGCCACATGCTGCTCGACATCTTCGCCAACCCGGAGCAGCCGTTCTACCGCTTCGGCGACATCCTGGCGCTGGACAAGATCGCCAACCCCACCTGGGGAGACTTCATCGCCGGCCGCTTCGCCGCCACGGGCAAGTCGATCACGCCCGAGCTCGGCCGCACGCTCGCCGCCGCCGTCGACAACCATCCCTACTACGTGCAGCAGCTGGCGCAGCAGGCCTGGTTGCGCACGACGCTGGTCTGTCGGCCCGAGCTCGTGGACGCCGCGCTGGCCGACCTGACCGATCAGCTGGGCCTGCTCTTCACCGGCCTGGCCGAGTCGTTGACCCGGCGCCAGCTGGGTTTCCTGCAGGCGGTGCTGGACGGACAGCCCGCGCTCAGCTCACAGGCCACCTTGAGGGCCTACGACCTGGGCACGTCGGCAAATGTGGGACGAATCCGCGACGCCCTGGTCAACCGCGAGATCATCGATGTCGAGGGCGGTCAGATCCAGATCCTCGACCCGGTCTTCGCGCACTGGCTGCGCACGGCGTACTTCACCCAGCGGTGACGTCCAGGCCGGCGTAGATCGAAAACTCGCGCCGGTCGAGCAGCGCCTGGGCCGCGGCCTGCGCGGCCTGGATGCTGTGCGCCACCGCCATGGACGTGCCCTTGGCCCCGGGCAGCCGGACGCGGGTGCCGAAGGCGCTGGGCAACCAGGGACGCCGCTGCGCCTTGGTCAGCGGGTCGGTGCTCAGCTCGTAGGCCAGCACGCGTGCCCGGGCACGCGGATCCTGCGCATCTCCAGCAAAGTGCGTCGCGGCCCGTGGCAGGCCCGCCGCGTTGAGCGTCACCGCCGCACGGCCCGTGGCCAGGCTGGCCTCCGCGGCCAGGCGGCCGCCCAGCGAATGCCCCGTGAAGACGACGGACGCCTGCGCGTAGTCGTCCACCGCGCGCCGGGCCAGCTCGACGGCCTGGACATCCTGCGACGTGACGGCCGTCACGCCCCGCACGGCGACGCCCCAGTCGGCCCGGCTCGCCATGTCCGTGCCGCCGAAGCTGACCACGATCTGCCCCTGCGGCCCGCGGTAGACCCCGGCCCGGAACCCCGTCCTGGCATCGGCGGCCTCATCGATCTGCCAGTACGGCGGGGCCGGATCGGTGCCCAGGTACACGCACAGCATCAGGTCGGCGTAGCCCAGGAACTCGCGCAGACGCACCTCGTCCGGCGACGCCGCCGGGGGCACGGGCCAGCCCATGGGTGAGGCGGCTACCTCTGCAAGACTGCGTGGGGCGAACACATCTGGCATGTCCTTCAGCGTAGGCATGCCACCTGTCAAGACGGAAGCCCGAGCGGCGATCCGATGTGCACGACCCGCGCCCCGTCAGGTGGCGGCACGCAGGCCCGCGTAGATCGACATGTCGCCTCTGTCAAGCAGCGCCTGGGCCGACACCTGCGCGACCACGATGGCGTGCGACCTCCACCAGGGCTTGCCCGGGTCGTGCGGGCCACCGCCGCTGGCGAACAGGTGTGCCGCCAGGCAGACGCCCGCCGCGTTGAGCGTCACGGCCGGATGTCCCGTCGCGATGCTGGCCTCGGCCGCCAGGCGTCCGCCCAGCGAATGCCCCGTCATGAGGATGCCCGCCGACGGGTGCGCCGCGACGACGCGCCGGGCATGCAGCAGCGCCTCGACATCCTGCGGCGTCACCGAGGCCGCGCCGATCACGTCAGTGGCCCAGTCGGCCATACTCGTGGGCCCGGTGTCGGCGAACGCGACCACGATCCGTCCGTCCGGATCCTGAGAGACGCGCGCCTGGAAGCCCGTCATCGTGTCGTGCTTGCCGTCGATCTGCTTCTACGGCGCGGGCGGCGCGCAAAATCTGGGGGCATGCGGCCGGCGTAGACGCATCACCCGTCGGGATGCTGGGCGGGCCTCCCCCTGGCAGAAGTGACCGGTCAAGTCCCCGGGAATGGACTACTTCAGACCTCGGGAATTGACTAGTTCAACTCCCGGGAATTGACTAGTTCAAGGCCCGGGAATGGTATGGTTTGAGCATGGGGTATACATCACGCCTCGTGGATGCGACGCTGGATGAGTTGATGGCGGGGCTACCGGCCGTCGCCCTCGATGGCGCCAAGGGTGTCGGCAAGACCGCCACAGCGACCCGCCGCGCCGACACCGTCCTTTCCGCGGACCTGCCTGCGACACGGCTACGTCTGGAGAATGACCCGACGCTGGCCACCGTAGGCAGCGGGACAACGTTCATCGACGAATGGCAACTGGTGCCCGACCTGTGGAACGTGGTGCGCCGCGCGGTCGACGATGGCGCACCGCCCGGACGGTTCTTGCTCGCCGGTTCGGCCACGGCGCCGCCGACAGCGCGTCTGCACTCGGGCGCTGGACGCATCGTTCGCCTGCTTATGCGCCCCCTCTGTCTGCCCGAGCGAGGGCTTGCGACGCCCACCGTCTCGCTCGCCGGGCTGCTCAGCGACGTCCGTCCCGACATCGCGGGAGCCGCCGACCTGTCCACGCTCGACTACGTCCGCGAGATCCTGGCGTCCGGATTTCCCGGCATCCGTCCGCGTCCGCAGGCCGCGCGCGAGCACCTGCTGGCCAGCTACCTCGACCAGATCGTGGAACACGACATCCCCGAATTCGGCGGTACCGTACGGCGCCCAGTCGCGCTGCGCGGCTGGCTGGCTGCCTACGGCGCCGCGACGGGCACAGCTACCTCCTACGCGTCCATCCTGCGTGCCGCCACCCCCGGGGAAGAGACGAAGCCCGCACGCGACACCGCGATGGCCTACCGCGACCTGCTGCAGCGCCTGTGGATCCTCGACCCGCTGCCCGCCTGGCTTCCCGGTGGAACACACCTGACCCGCCTCATGCAGGGTCCCAAGCATCACCTCGTCGATCCGGCGCTGGCGGCCACGCTGGTCGGAGCGACCGAAACGTCCCTCATCCGCGGCGACGGGCCTGCACGCAGGGACGAAACCTTCCTCGGCTCGCTCTTCGAGTCGTTGGCCGTGCAGACCGTCCGCGTCCTCGCGGATCGCTGCCGGGCAAGGACGTACCACCTGCGCACCCAGGGCGGTGACCACGAGGTGGACATCATCGTGGAACGCCCCGATCGACGCGTCGTCGCCTTCGAGGTCAAAACGTCCACGGCCGTGCGCCCGCACGACGTCATCCACCTGACGTGGCTCAAGCAACAAGCACCCGGCCAGGTGCTCGACTGTGTCGTGCTGAACATGGGCGACACGGCCTACCGCCGCAAGGACGGCATCGCCGTCGTCCCCTTGGCGCTGCTGGGACCCTAGGGGATCAGCACCAGGCGCATGATGGCCAAGCCGCCATTCACGGCCACGGGCGTGAAGCCGACACGCTCACACAAGGCGCAGCTCACCGCGGTGAGCATGTCCCATTCGGCGGGCGTGGCGATGAAGCTGAGGCAGTAGCAGTGTTGCCACTCCCGATGGTCGCGCAATGCCCGGTCATGGAGGTCCAGATAGTCCGCGTGGTCGGCCACCGTCAGCGGGACAATCTCCCAGTCAGATGCCGTTTTCGCACGTAATTAGGTCATCTCGGCAGACTAGCTGCGGATTTGTCCCACTCGACCAAGCACCTGCGAAACCCCGCCCGCGGGGCGCCACGTCACAAAGTACGGGTGGCCAGGAACTGTTGGAACCAGCGGCCGGAATCCTTCAGCGTACGGGCCTGGGTGTCGTAGTCGGTGCGGTACAGGCCGAAGCGCTTGGTGTACCCCCACGACCACTCGAAGTTGTCGAGCAGCGACCAGGCGTAGTAGCCCTTCACCGGCACGCCCTTGCCGAGCGCGTCGGCGACCGCGGCCAGGTGGCGCTGCAGGTAGTCGGTGCGGGCGGTGTCGTGCACCTGCCCGTCCGGGCTGACGACGTCGTCCCACGCCGAACCGTTCTCGCTGACCACCAGGTCCATCTCGGGGTAGCGCGCGTGCACGTCCACCAGCAGATCGGTGAGCCCCTGCGGGTCGACGTTCCAGCCCATGGCGGTCTTGGGGCCGTCCCCGCCCAGGAACTGCGCGTCGGCGGGGTTGTCGCCGTTCGCGCGCAGGTGCCAGGTCATGTAGTAGTTGAGCCCGACGAAGTCGATCGGCTGGTGGATGATCGCCAGGTCGCCGGCCCCGACGTAGTCGAACTGCGTGAACCGCGCGGCCGCCTGCACGGTCGCCGGATCGTAGCGTCCACGCAGCACCGGCTCGGTGAACAGGTCGTTGCTCAGCGCGCGCGCCGCCTGGCAGGCCGCCTCATCGACCGGGTCGTCGGTCGCCGGGTACAGCATCGACAGGTTCCACACCACCCCGCAGCGGGCGGACGCCGGCAGTTCGGCCCGCAGCGCCTGCACGCCCAGGCCATGGGCCAGGTTCAGGAAGTGCGCGGCGTGGATCGCCTCGCGCATGCTCTTGTGGCCGGGGGCGTGCTCGCCGTTGCCGTAGCCGAGGAACGCCGCACACCACGGCTCGTTGATCGTCATCCACTCGCTCACGCGGTCGCCCAGGTGGGCCGCCACGAGCCCCGCGTACTCGGCGAAGCGCTGCGCGGTGTCGCGGTTGAGCCATCCGCCCAGATCGGCCGCCCACTGCGGCAGATCCCAGTGGTACAGCGTCACGGCAGGCTTGATGCCGCGGGCGAGCAGGCCGTCCACCAGCCGGGAGTAGAAGTCGATGCCCGCCTGGTTGACGCCCGCGCCCGGGCCGGCCTGGATGCGCGGCCAGGCGATCGAGAAGCGGTACGCGTCGACGCCCAGATCGGCCAGCAGGTCGAGGTCGGATTCCATGCGGTGGTAGTGGTCGCAGGCCACGTCGCCGGTCGAGCCGTCGGCGATGGCACCCGGCGTGTGTGCGAACGTGTCCCAGATGCTGGGCACCTTGCCGTCCTGCGTGGCGGCGCCCTCGATCTGGTACGACGCGGTGGCCGCGCCGAACGTGAAGTCAGCTGGGAATGTGGTCATGAGTGGGATCCTCTCTGATCGGCTTGTTCTGATCGGGCTGTGCGGTCCAGTGGACATCGACGATGGCACCGGCCGGGGCGATGGGGACGGTGTCGGCGTCGATCGCGACGCCGTCCACCAGCAGACGTCCGTGCGTGCCCAGGCCCGAACCGGTGATGCGAATGTGGTACGTCGCGCCGCGGAAGCGCCTGGTCACGGTGTAGTCGCCGAAAGACGCCGGCATGCGCGGGGCGATCACCAGGCCGTCCAGGCTGGGACGCACGCCGAGCAGCCAGCACGTCGCGGCGTGCCAGGCCCAGGCGGCCGTGCCGGTGAGCCAGCTGTTCTTGGCCTGCCCGAACCGGACGGCGCCCGGCCCGGCGATCATCTGCGCGTAGACGTACGGCTCGGTCATGGTGACCTCGCTGATCGGCTCGCGGTAGGCCGGGGTGATCCGGCGGAAGTAGTCGAAGGCACGATCGGGGCTGCCGGCGATCGCCTCGGCGATGACGATCCACGGATTGTTGTGGCAGAAGACGCCGCCGTTCTCCTTGTAGCCCGGCGGGTAACTGGAGATCTCGCCCAGCTCCAGGTGGTAGCGCGAATAGGGCGGTGCGACCAGCGCAACGCCGTGCTCGCAGGCCAACCGCTCGGCCACCGAGTCCAGCGCGGCCCGGGCCCGGCCGTCGTCCAGCCCGGCCCCGCCCATGATGCACATGCCCTGCGGCTCGATGTAGATCTGCCCCTCGTCGTTGGTCGCCGACCCGACCGGCTGG
>WRGV01000006.1 GCA_009787035.1 Propionibacteriaceae bacterium
CCTCGCCCACGAGCGGTTCGGCGCCCGGTGTGGGCTCACCGCCCGAGGACGCCTGCGCGTCGATCAGGCGGGCGGCCTCGGCGGTGTCGATGGCACCGCTGGCCAGCCGCTCCAGAATCTGCATCAATTCCTGATGATCAGCCATACCACAATGGTAAGTGCATCTTGCACTTCTGGAAGATCACGGATCAACATTGGGCGTGACGGACGGTCTCACCGGCTCGCGGTGCCGCGCCATCTCGCGGATGATGCCGTTGGCCATCGCGACGAGCGGGATCGCAAACACGCCGCCCGGGATGCCGGCGATCACGATGCCGATGGCGATGCTGACCAGCACGACCAGCGGATGGATGTTCACCGCGCGGCTGAGCAGCAGCGGCTGCATGATGTGCACCTCGCCCTCCAGCACGAGGATGAACACCGCCAGCATGATCAACGCCTTGACCCACCCGAGCGTGGCGAGCACGACGATCACACCCACGGCCCCGGCGGTCAGCGCCCCGACCATCGGGACGAACGCGCACACGAACGTCAGCGCCATGATCGCGACCCACAGGTTGCTGCCCAAGATGGCCGCGCCCAGTCCGGCGCCCGCGCCGTCCACCGCCGCGACGATCACCGCCGCCTTGACGTAACTGACCATCGACAACCAGCCGCTGCGCACCGCCGGCGCCACGCGCACGCGCACGCTGCCCGGCATCCAGCCGATGACCGTGCGGGCGAAGCGGCGTCCGTCCTTCAGGAAGAAGAACAGCGCGAACAGGCACATGACCAGCCCGGTCAGGAAGTGGCCAAGGGTCGTGCCGGCGGCCGCGACCATGCCGGCGATGCTGTCGCTGCGTTCCTGCAGCATGCTCATCAGGTGCGACGTCCACGCGCTGATCTGATCCTGGCTGATGTGCCAGCGCCCCGTCCCAAGCCAGGCAACCAGGTCATTGAATCCCTTGACCAGCTGCGCGCCCAGATCGCTGGCCTGCGCCCCGATCTGCACGCCGACAAGCGTCAACAGTCCGCCGACGACGACGATCAGGAACAGCAGGCAGGCCGTCGCCGCCGCCCAGGCCGGCCAGCGCTTGCCGATGAGCCAATGGTTGAGCGGCTCCAGCGCGGCGGTCAGCAGGAAGGCACAAAACAGCGGCATGACGACCTCGGCGAGGTAGGCGCACAGCAGCCCGACCAGCGCCAGCACCGCGACGACGACCAGGATCCGCCAGCCCCACGCGGCCGAGACCCGCAGCGCGCGCGGCACGGTCGCTTCGGCGCTGACCGGCACGTCCGGGTTGACCAGCAGATCGTCGTCGTCCATCGGCGCGACATCGTCCACCTCGGACGGACGGCGCTCCAACCAGCCCAGGTAGCGCCGACGGCGCGGCGGTTGCTCGGGTGCCGCGGGCTCGGACACCGTGCGGTGGGACGACCCGGGGCCGCCCACCGGATCATCACAGGGCTGTGTGGTCGTCATCGCCCTCCTTCCGCGCAACGCTGTCTGCCCACCATCCTGCCTCATCCCACCGACAGTTCCATGCCCCGGCCCCGGCGCGGCCCGGATCGGCCCCGATGTGTCACCCGCGCCGACGCACAACCGCTAGGGTGGAACGCGCGCAACCCGATGCCGCGCCCATCGCCGAAAGGAGCATGCACATGCCGGCCCAGCCACTGTCCGACCTGGTGGCACCCGACTGGGCCGCGGCCCTGGCCGGGCAGGAGGCCCAGATCCACGCCATGGGGCAGTTCCTGCGCGCCGAGCTCGCCGCCGGGCGCGGCTATCTGCCGGCCGGCAACGCCGTGCTGCGCGCATTCACGCGCCCGCTGGCACAGGTGCGCGTCCTGGTCGTCGGGCAGGACCCGTACCCCACCCCCGGCCATCCGGTGGGCCTGAGTTTCGCCGTCAACCGGGACGTGCGCCCGCTGCCCAAGAGCCTGGTCAACATCTACCGCGAGCTGTCGAACGACCTGGGGATCCCACCCTGCCCGCACGGCGACCTGACCGGCTGGTTCGAGCATGGCGTGCTGCTGCTCAACAGGGTGCTCACGGTGCGCCCCGGCGCGCCCGGATCGCACCGCAGCAAGGGCTGGGAACCCGTGACGCAGGCCGCCATCGAGGCGCTGGCCGCGCGCGGCGGCCCACTGGTCGCCATCCTGTGGGGCCGCGATGCGCAGACGTTGCAGCCCCTGCTGACCGGCGCCGGCATCGACTGCATCACCAGCCCGCACCCCTCGCCGCTGTCCGCGTCGTCCGGATTCTTCGGCTCCCGGCCCTTCAGTCGCGCCAACGCGTCCCTGGAGGCTCAGGGCGCCGATCCCATCACCTGGGCCCTGCCGAGCTAGACCCGGCGTGCGCTGCGGTGCGGTCCCGCTTGCCTACCGCCACAAAGACGGCGCGGCTCCGACGCCTTGCTCACGCCAGGGGCAGGTCACGGTGTCACGCGGCAGCGCAGCGCGCGCGGGAACGCCTTGCGGGCGATGGCCTTGTCCCAACAGGCCGGATCGTCGTGCACCCAGGCGCCCCGCCCGGGCGCCGAGGCACTCGGATCGGGCGTCAGCCGCCCGTCCACGGCGACGAACCGGCGCAGGCGGGCGCGTTCATCGCGGCGCCGACATCCCACGCACGTGCGCACCGGCCCCGACGCCGTCGCGCTCTTCCCCCCGCGCGACATTCAGGCCGCGTCGTCCGCGTCCGGATGCCCGCTGTCGGGACGGATGTCGATGCGCCAGCCGGTCAGCCGGGCGGCGAGCCGGGCGTTCTGGCCCTCGCGCCCGATGGCCAGCGACAGCTGGTAGTCGGGCACGATCACGCACACGGTCTTGGCGGCCGCGTCCACGATCGTCACGCTCGACACCTTCGCCGGGCTGAGCGCGTTGGCCACGAAGGTCGCCGGATCGTCCGACCAGTCGACGATGTCGATCTTCTCTTCGTTCAGCTCGTGCATCACGTTGCGCACGCGCGCGCCCATCGCGCCGATGCATGCACCCTTGGCCGACACGTCCGGATTGTTGCTCCACACCGCGATCTTGCTGCGGTGCCCGGCCTCGCGGGCGATCTCCTTGATCTCGACGACGCCCTGCTCGATCTCGGGCACCTCCAGCGCGAACAGCTTGCGCACGAGCCCGGGGTGTGTCCGCGACACGATGACCTGCGGCCCCCGCAGCTCCTTGCGCACCGTCACGACATAGACGCGCATGCGCTTGCCATGGGGGTATTCCTCGCCGGGGGTCTGCTCGGCGACCGGCATGACCGCCTCGATGCTGCCCAGATCGACCCGCACCGTGCGAGAGTCGCGGTCCTGCTGCACGACGCCCGTGACGATGTCGCCCTCCACGCCGGCGAACTTGCCGTACTTCTGCTCGTCCTCGGCCTCGCGCAGCCGCTGCAGGATCACCTGCCGCGCCGTGGCCGCCGCGACCCGTCCGAATCCCTCGGGCGTGTCGTCCACCTCGCCGACCGCCTGGCCCTGTTCGTCCAGCTCCGGGACGAGCACGTGCACCTTGCCGGTCTTGCGGTCCAGCTCCACGCGCGCGCCCGGCTGCGCGTGTTCGGTCTTCTCGTAGGCCCCGTACAGCGCATCCTCCAGCGTGCGCACCAGGTAGTCGAGCGGTATCTCCTTGTCCCGCTCGATGCCCCGCAGCACAGCCATGTCGATATCCATCGCCTAATCCTCCCCATCCGGTGCGATGACAGTGTCCTCGTCGTCCGACTCCGGTTCGGACGACGGCATGCGCTTCAGTTCGACCTGCACGACCGCCTTGGCGATCCCGGTGTAGGCGAAGGTGCCGCTCTCCAGCTCCACCTGGGCATCGTCGGCGCCGACGATGCGGCCGAGGACGGACGTGCCGTCGCGCAGGTCGAGCGCGACCAGCCGACCTCGGTTGCGGCGGAAGTGCGCGGGCGTGGTCAGCGGGCGGTTCGTGCCGCGCGAGCTGACTTCGAGGGTGTACGGATCGTTGCCTGTGACCTTGGGCGCATCATCGAGCGCCCGCGAGATGAGCTTCGTGGCTTCGGCGATCTGGTCCAGCGTCGGGCCGGTGCCGTCGGGGCCGTCCCCATCCAGCCGGATGCGCAGCAGCGGATGCGACGCGGATCCGCGCACCTCAATCGAGTCGATCTCCAGATCGACCGGTGCGACGACAGGGGCCAGCAAGGCCGACAGCGCCGGCTCATTCATCACGGGGCCTCCTGTTGTCAGATTCGGTTGTAGGTCCGGCATCACCCGGGGTGCCGCATCCCCGCCGCAGCACCGCACCAGCATAGCGGGCGATGCGAAGATTCCTGCTGACGCCGTGGGACAGGCTGCGGCGACGTGCGCGGGCGTCCGCCGCTAGCGCTCAACCTCGGCGAGCACCTGGGCCAGCGCCTCGTCCACGGGCACCTCGCGGGCCGTGCCCGACTTGCGGTCGCGGATCTCGACCACACCCTGGGCCAGGCCGCGGCCGACGACGACGATGGTCGGCATGCCGAGCAGCTCGGCGTCGGCGAACTTGACGCCCGGAGACGCCTTGCGGTCGTCGTACAGCACCGCCACGCCCGCATCGTCCAGGCCCTGGCACAGCTGCTGCGCCGCCTCGAACACCGCCGCATCCTTGCCGGTGGCCACGACCATGACGTCGTAGGGCGCGACCTGGCGCGGCCAGCACAGGCCGCGCTCGTCGTAGGTATCCTCGGCGATCGCGGCCAGCGCGCGCGTCACACCCAGGCCGTAGCTGCCCATGATCGCGGTGACCAGCTTGCCGTTCGGGTCGAGCACCTTGAGGCCGAGCGCCTCGGCGTACTTGTAGCCGAGCTGGAAGATGTGGCCGATCTCGATGCCGCGGGCCAGCTTCAGCGGGCCCGAACCGTCGGGGGCCGGATCGCCCTCGCGCACCTCGGCCACGTCGATCGTGCCGTCGGCGGTGAAGTCGCGCCCGGCGACCAGGTCGAGGCAGTGGTGGCCGTCCTCGTTGGCGCCGCTGACCCAGGTCGTACCGGGGGCCACGCGCGGGTCGAGCAGGTAGCGCACGCCGGCCGGGGCGTCCTCACCGAGGAACTGCGCGCCGTCCTTCATCGGGCCAATGTATCCCCTGGCCAGCTGCGGATACGCGGCAAAGTCGTCCTCGGTGAACGCGTCGGGTTCCCCGGGGGCAACGGCGACCTCCAGCCGCTTGTCGTCCACCTGGCGGTCCCCCGGCAGCCCGATGACCAGCGGCGTGCGCGTGCCGTCCAGGTTCTTGATCATGACGACGACGTTCTTCAGCGTGTCGGCCCCCGTCCAGGCCCGACCATCGCTGCGCGGGAAGCGTTCCTCACACATCGCCACCAGCGAATCGATCGTCGGCACGTCGGGCGTGTCCTCGACGTGCGCGGCCGGGGCGTCGTCCCAGGCCTGCGCGGCGGGAGCGGGCGTGACGACGGCCTCGACGTTGGCGGCGTAGCCCCCGTCGCTGTAGACGAACGTGTCCTCGCCGTTGGGGCTGACGGCCTGGAACTCCTCGGAGGCCGAGCCCCCCATCGCCCCGGCGTCGGCCTTGACGATCACGTAGTGGAAGCCGAGGCGGTCGAAGATGCGGCAGTACGCGTCGCGCATCTGCTGGTAGGCGCGCTCCAGGCCGGCGCGGTCAATGTCGAACGTGTAGGCGTCCTTCATCACGAACTCGCGGCCGCGGATGACGCCGGCGCGCGGACGCGCCTCGTCGCGGTACTTGGTCTGAATCTGGTACAGGTTGAGCGGCAGGTCCTTGTACGAGGAGCACAGGTCCTTGACCAGCAGCGTGAACATCTCCTCGTGCGTCGGCCCGAGCAGCATGTCGGCGCCCTTGCGATCCTTGAGGCGGAACAGGTTGTCGCCGTACTCCGTCCAGCGGTTGGTCGCCTCGTACGGCTCGCGCGGCAGCAGCGCCGGGAACCGGACCTCCTGGCCGCCGATGGCGTCCATCTCTTCGCGCACGATGCGCTCGATCTTGGCCAGCACCGCGATGCCCAGCGGCAGCCAGGTGTAGATGCCCGGGGCCGCGCGGCGGATGTATCCGGCGCGCACCAGCAGCTTGTGGCTGGGGAATTCGGCGTCGGCCGGCGACTCGCGCAGCGTGCGGACGAACAACTTGGTCATACGGGCGATCATGCGTAGCTCCTGTCAGGCGCGGGCGGACGCACGCGCACAGCGGTACTTAGGGTAGCCCAGGCGTCCAGGCGGTCGCGACCGTCAGTCGCTGACCTGGGCGTAACCCAGCTCGCGCAGCGCGGCGCGGATCTTCGCGCACGAGTCGGCGAGCTGCTCGGGCGTGGCGCGCTGGGCGCGGGCGAACGTCATCTGATCTTGCCCCCAGGCGGGCAGCACGTGCAGGTGAAGGTGGTCGACGTCGAACCCGGCGATGATCATGACCGCGCGCGGGGCGTCGTATGCCAACTCGCCGGCCCGCCCGACGGCTTTGGCGACGACCATGAGATGCCCGAGCAGGTCGTCGGGCGCGTCGGTGAACTTGGCCACCTCCAGGCGCGGCACGACCAGCATGTGCCCGGGCGTGATGGGGTCGATGGAGGCGAAGACGACGCACTGGTCGTCCTTCCAGACGAAGTTGCCCGGCAGCTCGCCTTCGATGATCTTGGTGAACAACGTGCTCATGCAGCCATCCTGCCACGTGCCACTGTCAGCGGCCCTTCGGCCTCACCAGCCCTGTTCGCGACGCTGGCTCCACCGTTCGCCGAGCCGGTCCATGAAACCGCTGGCGGCGGCCTCGGCGTGCGGTTGCGCGGGCCTGTCTGCCTGCGGGCGTACGGACGCGGCGGGCATCAGCATCAGCGCGGCGCTGGCCAGCATGACGACGAATCCCAGGACGCTCAGCACCCAGCCCAGCGTGATGCCGCCGACCAGCGCGGCCAGACCCACGATGAAGCCTGCCACGCATGCCACCAGACGCCCGCCGCGCATCCGCCGCACCGGCTTGGCGCCAAACTTCTGCGCCAGGTCCGGATCATCGGCAGCCAGCGAAGCCTCCAGCTGATCCAGCAGGCGCTGTTCCTCCTGTGACAGTGCCATGGCGACCTCCTCGTCCCGTTGGCCCCCAGTTTACGCCGGGCCGCGGGCAACAGCGCGCGCGCCGTTTCACCTCACAGAACGCTAATGGGCGGCGGCGGCCCACGAGACCCCGAAGCCGACGGACACGTCCAACGGCACCTTGAGCGTCACCGCGTGGCTCATCACATCGCGGACGAGCTCGGTCACCTGCTCGCGTTCGCCGGGGGCGATCTCGACGATCAGCTCGTCGTGCACCTGCAACAGCACGCGGCTGGCGAGCTGCTGCTCGCGCAGGGCCCGATCGGCGCCGATCATGGCGAGTTTGATGATGTCGGCGGCGGTGCCCTGGATGGGTGCGTTCAGGGCCGCCCGCTCGGCCATCTCGCGGCGTTGGGTGTTGGTCGAGTTCAGGTCGGGCAGGTAGCGGCGCCTGCCCAGCAGCGTCTGCGTGTAGCCGGTGCGCCGGGCCTGCGCGACGATGCCCGCCAGGTAGTCGCGCACCCCGCCGAACGTGGCGAAGTAGTCGTCCATCAGCGCGCGCGCGTCGCCGACGGCGATGCCGAGCCGGCCCGCCAGGCCGAACGCCGACAGCCCGTACGCCAGCCCGTAGTTCATCTGCTTGACGCTGGACCGCTGCGCCGGGCTCACCTGGGCCGGATCGAGGTGGTAGACGTGCGACGCGGTCACGGTGTGGAAGTCGACGCCGCTGGTGAACGCGTCGATCAGCGCCTGGTCGCCCGACCCGTCGGCCATCACGCGCATCTCGATCTGCGAGTAGTCGGCGCTGAGCAGCCCCTCGAAGCCGGGCCCGGCGACGAAGCCCTCGCGCACGCGGCGTCCCTCATCGGTGCGCACGGGGATGTTCTGCAGGTTCGGATCGGTGCTCGACAGCCGCCCGGTCGCCGCGGCCGTCTGCTGGTACGTCGTGTGGATGCGGCCGTCGTCGCGCACCGCGCGCAGCAGCCCGTCGACGATCTGGCGCAGCTTGATGGCGTCACGGTGCTCCAGCAGGTGGGCCAGGAAGGGGTGTCCGGTCTTGGCGTACAGGCCCTCCAGCGCCTCGGCGTCGGTGGTGTAGCCGGACGCGGTGCGCTTGGTCTTCGGCATGTTCAGCTCGTCGAAGAGCACGCCCTGCAGCTGCTTGGGCGAGGCCAGGTTGATCGGGTGTCCGATGACGTCGAACGCGGCCTGCTCGGCCGCCACGACGCGCGCGTCCACCTCGTCGCGCAGCCCGCCCAGCTGGTCCTCGTCGACGGCGATGCCGGTGGCCTCCATCTGCGCCAACACGCGCTCCACCGGCAGCTCCACGTTGCGCAGAAGCGCGTCTTGGCCCACCGACGCCAGCTCGCTGTCCAGCTTGCCCGACAGCTCGACGATGGCGTGGGCCCGCATCATGGACGCGTCCGCGCCCTCGTCCGGCTCGTCGAACAGCTGGCCCTGGGGTGCCGCGGTGTCGGCGACGCGCAGTTCGCGGTTGAGGTACTGCAAACAGAGGTCTTCCAGCTTGTAGCCGCGCTGGTCGGGACGCAGCAGGTATGCGGCCAGTTCGGTGTCGCAGGCCAGGCCCCGCAGGTCCCAGCCGCGGGCCCAGCAGGCCAGCAGTGGCCCCTTGGCGGCGTGGGCCACCTTGGGCGCCTCGCTGGCCAGCCATGCGACCAGCGCGCGCTCGTCCTCGACGCTCAGCGACGCCACGCTCACCCAGGCGGCCTGCCCGCCCGGGCTGGCCAGGCCCAGCGCATCCAGGTCGCCGGCGCCGGCGCCCCAATGGCCCACCAAGTCGAGCCCGGTCACCGCATCGTCGGCATGCCCGGCCAGCCAGCCGACCAGATCGCCGGGCGCCAACCGCCGCCCCTCCAGCTCGATGCCCGCGGGCTGCGCCGCAGGCTCGCCGGGGGNGCCCAGCGCCTCAAACAGGCGGTCGCGCAACGTCCGGAACTCCAGCACGTCGAACAGGTCGTTGATCTGTTCCCGATCGGGCGCGGCCAGCGCCAGCCCGTCGGGGGTCACCGGCAGATCCACGTCGCGCACCAGCGCGTTGAGGCGCCGGTTGAGTCGCACGTCGTCGAGGTGCTCGCGCAGCGAATCACCGACCTTGCCGCTGACCTGGTCGGCGTTGGCCAGCAGCGTGTCCAGGTCGCCGTACTGCGTCAGCCACTTGAGCGCCGTCTTCGGCCCCACGCCCGGCACGCCGTGCAGGTTGTCCGACGCTTCGCCCACCAGCGCCGCCAGCTCGGGGTACTGCTGCGGCGGCAGGCCGTACTTGGCCTGCACCGCGTCGGGCGTCATCTGCTCCAGATCGGTGGCGCCGCGCTTGGGGTAGAGCACCGAGACCCTGTCGGTCACCAGCTGCAGCATGTCGCGATCGCCGGTGCAGATGGCCACGCGCATGCCGGCCGCGGCCGCCTGCGTGGACAGCGTGGCCAAGATGTCGTCGGCCTCGAACTCCGGCTTCTCCAGGTGGACGACGTTCGCGGCGTCGAGCACCTGCTTGATCAGCGGCACCTGTCCCTCGAACTGCGGCGGTGCCGACGAGCGCGTTCCCTTGTAGTCGGCGTATTCATCGGTGCGGAAGCTGTGCCGCGACACGTCGAACGCCACGCCGATGTGCGTGGGATGTTGCGAGGCGACCACCGTCGCCAGCATCGAGACGAAGCCGTAGACGGCGTTGGTGTGCTGCCCCGTCGTCGTCTCGAAGTTCTCGAACGGCAGGCCGTAGAACGCCCGGAACGCCATCGAGTGTCCGTCGATCAGCAGCAGCAGCGGCTCAGTCTCGCTCATGGGTCAGACTCTAGCCCGCCGCACTGACACCGACCGTGGTCGGACGTGGACGGGCGCTCCCGCGTTCACAACCAACTCACCGACGCTGCGCTTCGACGCACGGCAGGACCCATCCATGCCTCACTGCGGAACGACCCTGGCCGTCCGCCCTGGCGGGACGGCATGAGGGCCACGGACGAGTGTCGTGGTCAGCCCTGGTTTTGGCGGGCGTGGTCGATGACGCCCTCGGCCACTTCGCGCATCGACTTGCGCAGGTCCATGGCGGTCTTCTGGATCCAGCGGAACGCCTCGGGCTCGGTCATGCCGACGCTCTCCTGCAGCAGGCCCTTGGCCTGGTCGATGATCTTGCGCGACTCCAGACGGTCGGACAGGTCGGCGACCTCGTCCTCCACCGCACGGATCTGGGCATACCGGGCCATCGCGATCTCGATGGCGGGCACGACGTCGGACGCATCGAACGGCTTGACGACGTACGCCATGGCGCCGGCCTCATTGGCCTGCTCGACCAGGTCGCGCTGGCTGAACGCCGTCAGCATGACGACGGGCGCGATGCGCTCGTCGGAGATGATCTGCGCCGCCGCGATGCCGTCCATCTTGGGCATCTTGACGTCCATGACGACCAGATCGGGGTGCAGCTCGCGCGCCATCTCGACCGCAGCCTCGCCGTCGCCGGCCTGGCCGACCACGTCGTACCCCTCATCGTTCAGCAGCTCCACCAGGTCGAGCCGGATCAAGGCTTCGTCCTCGGCCACCAGCACCTGGGGGCGCCGCGTCTGGATCGTGTCGGGCTTGCTCATCGTTGTGCATCCTTACATCCTGTGAAAGCTCCACCTGAAGCTCGTCAGGAAGTTTACCGTGCCCACCTGTCGATGCCGGGCATCGGGGCCGACTCACAGGCGCGCTGCGCTGGAAGCGTACGGGCGCCACGAGCGGGCGAGTTGTCGCCCCGGGTACCCATGGGTGCCCGTTTGGCGCTAAACTAAGTCGTTACTGGCTGCGGAACCCTGTACGGGAACAGGTCTGATGCGAGCGCGACGGCCTCAGCGACGCCAGGCGCTCTCGTGGCGTGCACACCTTACTGAGGAGGCTTTCGGCAGTGGCAAACGCTTCGGCATTTTCTGGCGGGCTCAGATCCACGGTCGTGACCCGCAGCGGGGCGAGCGCGTGCCGCATGGCTGAGCGGGGTGGGCAGCGATGATCAAATACATCGTGCGCCAGGCACTTTCGTGGCTGGTTCGGATTTTCTTCGCCGTCAACCTCACTTATTTCGTCGCATCCGGCTTCCTCAATCCGGCCTCCAACTATGCCGGTCGGTTTCCCCCGGTTCAGCCCGCCCAGATCCAGCAGATCCTCAAGCCCTATAACCTGTCCACCGACGACCCACTGCTGCTGCGCTGGTGGCGCTGGCTGACGGGCATCATCCTGCACTGGAACTGGGGCTATTCGCCCACCGGCGACTTTGTCAACGGCCAGATCGGTTACCGCGCCGGCATCTCCGCCCAACTGATGCTGATCGCCACCATCTTGGCCTTCGCCATCGGCATCGCGCTGGGCCTCTACCAGGCCTCGCACCAGTACAAGGTCGGCGACCGCATCTGGCAGGTCGTCTCCATCATTGGCCTCAACACGTCGATCATCGTCGTGGCTTTGGTCGTGGTGTTCGCAGCCATCCAGCTCAACCAGGCAATGGGGTTCCGCGTCTTCTATGTCACCGGGGCGGCATCACCCGGAATCAGCGGGTTTTTACCCGTCTTAGCCGATAAGGTCCAGCACCTGATCTTGCCCACCATCTGCCTGATCTTCATCACGTTCCCCAGTTACGCGATGCTGCAACGCTCGCTGCTGCTCGACAACATCAGCGCCGACTACGTGCGCACCGCCCGCGCCAAGGGCCTGCGGCTGCCCGTCGCGATCCGGCGCCACGCGCTGCGCACCTCGATGATCCCGGTCATGGTGTCGCTGGCCTTCTCGATCCCGGGCATCTTCACCGGCGCGGTGCTCACCGAGTCGATCTTCGCATGGAACGGCATGGGCAACTATCTGGTGAGTACGATCGGCAACAACGACATCAATGGCGCAACTGCGGTCGCCGCGTTCGCCGCGCTGATGACCGCAATCGGCGCCGTGCTGTCGGACATCTTCGTGGTCTGGCTTGATCCTCGAGTGCGGGTGAGCTGACATGAGTGACATCACTGTGACACCCGCTTCGACCAACCAGGACGCACCCGTGACCACCGTCGCCTCCAGCCGCCACCACTCCCGCATGGGGCTGTACCGGCGCCGTTTCGCACGCAACATCCCGGCCGATGTCGGGCTCGGCATCTTCGTGCTGCTGGTGTTGGCCGCACTGTTCGGCGGTCGGCTGACGCACTGGAGCTACACCGACATCGACTTCCTGGCGCTGACGACGCCCCCCAGCGCCGACCACTGGTTCGGCACCGATCGCACCGGTCTCGACGTCTACGCGATGACGATGCACGGCCTTGGCCGTTCGATGATCATCGCAGTCACCGTCTCGCTGCTGACGCTGATCATCGCGTCGTTCCTGGGGGCCCTGGCCGCCTACCTCGGCCACGCGTCCGAAAAGATCATCCTGGGCATCGTCAACTTCTTGCTCGTCTGCCCGATCTTCCTGCTGGAGGCGCTGGTCGCGGCCAAGACGGGCGGCAACTGGATCTGGCTGATCGCCGTGCTGACGGTGTTCGGCTGGATGGGCATGTGTCGTGTGATCTGGCAGCTATCCACGTCGATCCGCGAGCGCGACTTCATCTCGGCCGCCCGCTACATGGGCATCGGCGGACCCGTCGTGGTCTTCCGGCACATGATCCCGAACATCGGCTCGCTGATGGTGGTCGAGTTCACGCTCGGCATCGTGGGCACCGTGATGTCCGAGACGGGCCTGAGCTTCCTGGGCTTCGGCATCAAGGTGCCGGACGTCTCGCTGGGCTCTTTGCTGACCTCGGGCCAGACGATGCTGTACACCGCGCCCTGGGCATTCTTCTTCCCGGCGGGCGCGCTGCTGCTGCTGACCGTCTCAGTCGCGCTGATCGGCGACGGGCTGCGCGACGCCCTTGATCCCAACTCTGCGGCGGGAGGCCGGGCATGAGCGATCCGATCCTGAGCGTGCGTGACCTGCACGTCACGTTCCCCAGCGAGGCCGGGCGGGTGGACGCCGTCCGCGGCATCGACTTCGATCTGTACCCCGGCAGCACCTTGGGCATCGTCGGCGAGTCGGGCTCGGGCAAGTCGGTGACCAACCTGGCCATCATGGGTCTGCTGCCCGAGACCACTAGGATCACCGGCTCGGCGGTGTTCGACGGCCACGAGCTGCTCGACCTGAACGATGACCAGATGACGGCCTACCGCGGCTCGGGCATCGCGATGATCTTCCAGGATCCGCTGAGCTCGCTGACGCCGGTCTACACCGTCGGCGACCAGATCGTCGAGGCGCTGCAGCTGCACACCGATCTGTCCAAGAAGCAGTGCTGGGACCGTGCGGTCGAACTGCTCGATCAGGTGGGCATCCCGCACCCGCAGACGCGCGCCAAGGCCTTCCCGCACGAGTTCTCCGGCGGCATGCGCCAGCGCGTCGTCATCGCGATCGCGATCGCCAACCAGCCCAAGGTGATCATCGCCGACGAGCCCACCACGGCCCTGGACGTCACGATCCAGGCACAGGTGATGGATCTGCTCAAGGTCGCCCAGCGCGAGACCGGCGCTGCCACGATCCTGATCACGCACGACATGGGCCTGATCGCCGGCATGGCCGACGACGTCATCGTCATGTACGCGGGCAAGCCCGTCGAGCATGCGCCGGTGCACGAGCTGTTCGCCGCGCCGCGCATGCCTTACACCATCGGCCTGATGGGTGCCATCCCCAAGCTCAACGACAACGCTCGGGCTCCGCTGGTGCCGATCAAGGGCAACCCGCCCATGCTGATCGACCTGCCGCCCGGCTGTCCGTTCGCGCCCCGGTGCCCGATCGTCACCGATGCCTGCCACACCATCGAGCCTCAGCTGCTCGACGTCGAGCAGACGCTGACCGAGAAGCAGATCGTGCCCGGCGAGGGCGAGGTGCACTACCACAAGAGCGCCTGCCACCTGGCCGAGCACATCAAGAACGGCCTGGTCGACGGTCAGTCCGTCTACCCGGTGCCCGAGCGCCAGATGGGCGAGTTTGCCGGCGTGCCACGCGATCAGCGCCCGGTCACGCTGCGCGTCGACCACATGAGCAAGACGTTCCCGCTGCTCAAGGGCGCGCTGATGAAGCGTCGCGTCGGATGGGTCTACGCCGTCGACGATGTCAGCTTCGATCTGCACGCCTCGGAAACGCTGGCGATCGTGGGCGAGTCGGGCTCGGGCAAGACCACGACGCTGCTGGAGGTCATGGCCTTCGATCGCGAGACGCAGGGCACCATCGAACTCGGTGGCGTCGATGTCGTCCACGCCAAGCAGTCGTTGCGCGATGCGCACCGCCGCGATATCCAGATCGTCTTCCAAGATCCGGCGGGAGCACTCGACCCGCGCTTCACGGTGTTCGACATCATCGCCGAACCGCTCACCGCGTTCCACTACCCGAAAGCGCAGATCGCGGCGCGCGTGGCCGAGCTGATGGACGTCGTCGGGCTCGATCCCGCGCAGGCCGATCGCTTCCCCACCGCGTTCTCGGGTGGCCAGCGGCAACGCATCGCGATCGCGCGAGCGCTGGCCCCGACGCCCAAGATCGTTGCGCTGGACGAACCGGTCAGCGCGCTGGACGTCTCCATCCGTGCGGGCGTGCTCAACCTGTTGGAAGACCTGCAGGCCAAGTTTGAGCTGTCGTACCTGTTCGTCAGCCACGACCTGTCGGTCGTGCGCCACATCGCCGACCGCGTGGCCGTCATGTATCTGGGTCGCTTCGTCGAGATCGGCGAGACCGACGAGATCTTCGCCTCCCCCCGGCATCCGTACACCGAAGCGCTGCTGTCGGCGATCCCGATCCCCGATCCGGTGATCGAGCGCACCCGCCAGCGCATCGTGCTCGAGGGCGACCTGCCCTCCCC
>WRGV01000007.1 GCA_009787035.1 Propionibacteriaceae bacterium
CCCGAGGACGAGCAGGAGGGCGATCAGCCCGAGCCGGTGCCCGACGTCGAGGACGATCCGGACGCGCAGGCCGCACTCGCCGATCTGCGCACGCAGCTGATCGAGAAGCCGGGTGACTGGTACGTCGTCCACACGTATTCCGGCATGGAGAACCGCGTCAAGCAGAACATCGACTTCCGCGTCAAGACGCTCAACATGGAGGATTACATCTTCGAGACGGTCGTCCCCACCGAGGATGCCATCGAGATGCGCAACGGCGCCCGCAAGACCGTCACGCGCGTGTTCACGCCCGGCTATGTGCTGGTGCGCATGGACCTGACGGACGACTCCTGGTCGGCCGTGCGCCACACGCCGAGCGTCACCGGCTTCGTCGGCCACGCCAACCAGCCGGTCGCGCTGGGTCTGGACGAGGTGGAGCGGATGCTCACCCCGAGCGTGCTGGCGCGGGTCGCGGCGACACACGCCGATTCGCCGGTGCGCCGCAAGCGCAAGGTCGAGGTCGTCGACTACAAGGTCGGCGACGCGATCGAGATCATCGACGGTCCGTTCGCCACGATGCGGGCGACGATCACCGAGATCAACACGCGCAACCAGCGGCTGCGCGCCAACGTCGAGATCATGGGTCGGGAGACCCCGCTCGATCTGGCGTTCCCGCAGATCCAGAAGGTGTAGCCGACTCGCCCCATCGGGCGGGAAACGCTCCAGCCACAACCACACAGATAAAGGAAGAGGACCCGACTTATGGCTCCCAGGAAGAAGGTGGCGGCGGTCGTCAAGATCGCCATCCAGGCGGGTGCGGCCACGCCCGCTCCGCCGGTTGGTACCGCGCTCGGCCCGCACGGCGTCAACATCATGGAGTTCGTCAAGGCGTACAACGCGGCGACCGAATCCCAGCGTGGCACCGTGATCCCCGCGGAGATCACGATCTACGAGGACCGCACGTTCACGTTCATCACGAAGACGCCGCCGGCGCCGGAGCTGATCAAGAAGGCGGCCGGTGTGGCCAAGGGGTCGGGCGTGCCGAACAAGGAGAAGGTCGGCACGATCACCAAGGCCCAGGTCCGCGAGATCGCCGAGATCAAGATGCCCGACCTGAACGCGAACGACGTCGAGGCGGCCATGAAGGTCGTCGAGGGCACCGCCCGTTCGATGGGCGTCACGGTCGCCGCATAGGCGTATCCGTCCAACTGAATACACACACTCTGGCAGGGGCGACCCGGACCAGAACTGGTGGAGCAGCCTGCGAGGCTGCCACGAGAAAGGAACCAGCAGATGAAGCATTCCAAGCGATATCGCGCCGCCGCGGGGCTGCGCACCGAGGCCAAGAACTACGCGCCGGACGAGGCGATCGCGCTGATCAAGCAGTATCCGGCCGCGGGTTTCGATGAGACGGTCGATGTGGCCGTGCGGCTGGGTGTCGATCCCCGCAAGGCAGACCAGATGGTCCGTGGCACGGTCAACCTGCCGCACGGCACCGGCAAGACGGCCCGCGTGCTCGTCTTCGCGCAGGGCGCCAAGGCGACCGAGGCCACCGAGGCCGGGGCGGACGAGGTCGGCAGCGACGAGCTGATCGAGAAGGTTTCCGGGGGCTACCTGGACTTCGACGCCGTCGTGGCCACGCCCGACCTGATGGGCAAGGTCGGCCGTCTGGGCCGCATCCTCGGCCCGCGCGGCCTGATGCCGAACCCGAAGACCGGCACCGTGACGATGGATGTGGCCAAGGCCGTGTCCGACATCAAGGGCGGCAAGATCGAGTTCCGCGTCGACCGGCACGCGAACCTGCAGTTCATCATCGGCAAGACGTCGTTCTCGTCCGAGGCGCTGCTCGACAACTACCGCGCCACGATGGAAGAGATCGCGCGTCTGCGCCCCGCGACGGCCAAGGGCCGCTACGTGCGCAAGATCGCACTGTCCACCACGATGGGCCCGTCGGTCCAGGTGGACACGGTGGCGAGCCGTCCGGCCGACCGCACGGCGTAGTCCGCGTACATCGCGAATGCCCCCGGGCTCTCACCCGGGGGCATTCCCATGTCCGCGCATCGCGAACGACCTTGGCGTTGCGTCCGTCCTGAAGCAGCTGTGACAAGCGCGTTTGGTTTGATTGGCTAAGTTATTAGATGCCTGTGCATATGCCGTTCCTCCGCTCGATCCGGGAACCCCGGCACTAGGATGGACTCACTTGTGAGCACTGAGGATTGGGCACGTCATGCCAGGGACGAGCAGATTCGACGAGTTTGTCGATATTGAACAGCTGGCGCGCGCCCAGCAGGCGTTCTCCAACGCCACCGGGCTCGGCACCGTGACGGTGGACAACCTGGGCAATCCGGTCGTGCCGGCGTCCAACTTCTGCGAGTTCTGCAAGCGCATGCGCGCGCTGCCGACGACGAGCAAGCTGTGTCGGCTGTGCGACGCGCACGGGACGTGCCAGTCCGCCGTCAACGGGCGTCCGTACATCTACCGCTGCCATGCCCGGCTGATCGACCTGTCCGTGCCGCTCATCGCCGATGGGCTGTACATCGGGGGGATCGTGTGTGGGCAGGTGCTGCTCACCGACGGCACGGCGGTGCCGCCGTCGCTGGTCGCCGCCGACAACCGGTGGCGCGCCGATCCCGCGTTGCGTGAACTGTACGACCTGATCCCGCGCGTGAGCGTGCGCAAGATCCAGGGGGCCGCGGAGGCGCTGTTCGACCTGGCCCGCGAGGCGACCGAGTCGGTCGGACGTCCGATCAGCGTCAGCCTGCCCGCGGTGCCGATCGTGCATCGGGGCAAGGATCCNCGGATGCAGGCGATGCTGGATGCGGCGCTGCGGGCCGACCTGCCCACGGCGATCGACACGCTCACCGGGCTGCTCGACGAGATCTGGGCGACCTGCTCGACGCAGGAGCGCATGGTCGCCGTGCAGGCCGTGCAGCGCGAGCTGATTGCCGTGGTGGCGCAGGTGAGTGCGGACGACCTGCCGCGCTGTCAGCAGCTCAGCACGGACTGGTGCCAGCAGCTGCCGGTCGACCGGCTGTCGGCCCAGGTGGTCACCGAACAGCTGGCGGACGCGATCGTTGCCGCGGCCGAGCGCGCATCCGGACGGCCCGTGGCGACCATCGGCACCATCCTGAATGCGCTGGCCCGCGATCCCCTCACCGACATCGACGTGGAGCGGGCCGCTGAGTCGCTGTCCATGTCGACCAGCCAGTTCTCCCGTTCGTTCAAGCGGCTGACCGGGCTGACGTTCGCCACGTACAAGGTCGATCGCCGCATCCGCCGCGCCAAGCTGCTGCTGTCGCAGACGTCCCTGCCCATCAGTGGCGTCGCCGCGGCCACGGGCTTCACGCGCTCCGGCTACTTCGCTCGCGTCTTCCACTCATCGACGGGCCAGACCCCGCACGAGTGGCGCCGCCACTCGGTTTCCATCCCCGTGGCGCAGCCCATCCCGGTCACCTACGGCGCCCACTCCGATGTGCGCGAGGTGTCCCTCGACGCTCCGCAGTGAGCGCTGCGCGGCACGCGGCCGCCTGAGACGGCACGACAAAGGGGGCGGGACGACCGGATGGTCATCCCGCCCCCTTGTCATGTCAGGGGATCATGCGATCACTTGACGTCCTCGTCCACCCAGTCGAAGGTCTTGGTGACGGCCTTCTTCCACAGGCGGTACAGGCGGTCGCGCTCGGCCGGCTCGGCCTTGGGCTCCCAGCGCTTGGCCATGGCCCAGTTGTCGATGACGTCCTGCTCGCCCGACCAGAAGCCGATGGCGATGCCGGCCGCGTACGCCGCGCCCAGCGCCGTGGTCTCGGCGACCTCGGGAAGGACGACCGGCACGCCGACCTGATCGGCCTGGAACTGCATCAGCAGCTCGTTGGCCGTCATGCCGCCGTCGACCTTCAGCTCGGACAGCTTGACACCGGAGTCGGCCTCCATGGCGTCCAGCACCTCGCGGGTCTGGTAGGCCACGGCCTCCAGCACCGCGCGGGCGATGTGGCCGCGGTTGACGTAGCGGGTCAGGCCGACGATCGCACCGCGGGCGTCCGAACGCCAGTACGGTGCGAACAGGCCGGAGAACGCCGGGACGAAGTACGCCCCGCCGTTGTCCTCGACCGACCGGGCCAGCTCCTCGATCTCGGGCGCCGAGGAGATGAGCTTCAGGTTGTCGCGCAGCCACTGCACCAGCGAGCCGGTGACGGCGATGGAGCCCTCCAGGGCGTAGACCGGCTTGGCCTCGCCGAGCTTGTAGCACATCGTGGTGAGCAGGCCGTTCTTGGACGGCACGGGCTCGGTGCCCGTGTTCATCAGCATGAAGCAGCCGGTGCCGTACGTGTTCTTCGCCATGCCGGGCTGGAAGCACGCCTGGCCGAACGTGGCGGCCTGCTGGTCGCCGAGGATTCCGGCGATCGGCACACCGGCCAGCGAGCCGGCCTCACGGACGTAGCCGTAGATCTCGGAGCACGAGCGGATCTCAGGCAGCATCGACATCGGGATGGTCATGTCCGCAGCGATCTCGGGGATCCACGACAGCGTCTTGAGATCCATCATCATCGTGCGGGACGCGTTGGTCACGTCGGTCGCGTGCACGCCACCGTCCGGGCCACCGGTCATGTTCCACAGCACCCAGGTGTCCATGGTGCCCATGAGCAGCTTGCCGGCCTCGGCGTCCTCGCGGGCCCCCGGCACGTTGTCGAGGATCCACTTGACCTTGGGGCCGCAGAAGTAGGTCGCCAGCGGCAGGCCCACGCGGTCCTTGTACTTGTCCTGGCCGATCTCGCCACCGAGCTCCTCGATGATCTTGTCGGTGCGGGTGTCCTGCCACACGATGGCGTTGTAGACGGGCAGGCCCGTCTCCTTGTTCCACACCACGGTGGTCTCGCGCTGGTTGGTGATGCCGATCGCGGCGATGTCGTGCTTGGTCAGATCGGCCTTCGCCAGGGCGATGCCGACGACCTCGCGCACGCAGTCCCAGATTTCCATCGGGTCATGCTCGACCCAGCCGGCCTGCGGGAAGATCTGCGTGAACTCCTTCTGGCCGACGCCGACGATATGGCCGGTGTGGTCGAAGATGATCGCGCGAGCGCTCGTGGTGCCCTCATCGAGGGCGACGATGTAGTTCTTCTCTGTCATATTTCTTTTATCTCTTTTCGGTTATCGGGGTTAAGCAGGAAGCAGAACGCCGGCCAGCAGGCCTGCGATGATTGCGCCGATGATCGGGCCGACGATCGGCACCCACGCGTACGGCCAGTCAGCGCCGCCCTTGTTCGGGATCGGCAGGAACGAGAACGCGATACGGGGGCCGAGGTCTCGGGCTGGGTTGATTGCGTACCCGGTCGGGCCGCCGAGCGACAGGCCGATGGCGACGATCAGGAAGGCGACACCGAGGGCGCCCAGCCAGCCCAGTCCTGCAGGCGTCTGGGTGTTGGAGTTGCCCCAGTGGCCAGCGGCCAGGATGACGAAGACCAGCGTGAAGGTGCCGATGGCCTCAGTGACGACGTTCCATCCGTAGCTGCGGATCGCGGGACCCGTGGAGAAAACGCCGAGCTTGGTGCCTGCGGGGGCATCCTCGTCGAAGTGCTTCTTGTAGGCCAGCCAGACGATGCAGGCGCCGATGATGGCGCCGATCAGCTGTGCGCCGATGTAGGTGAACATCGAGGCCGCATCGACCTTGACCAGGCAGCCGCTGGGGCCGGAGACGTAGCAGGCGACGTGGGACGAATCCTTCGCCTTGTCCATCAACTGCGAGATGGCGACGCCGATCGTGACGGCCGGGTTCAGGTGGCCGCCGGACTTGTAGGAGACCAGCACGCCGCAGAAGACGGCGAGGCCCCACCCGAACGCGATACCGACCCAGCCCGCTCCCTGGCCCTTCGACTTGCTGAGCGAGAGGTTAGCGCAGACGCCGGCGCCGAAGATGATCAGGACACAGGTGCCCACGATCTCTGAGAGAAATACAGTTCCCAGACTCATGTGTATTCACTTTCACTTTTTAAGTGGCAGCAATGCCACAGCTATGACCTGTCCCGCTCCTGCGCCAGGAAGGCCCTCGTCCTCGAGATTCATCGTCGTGGAACGGCTCCGAACCCCGAACAGCCCAACGATAGGACCTCATCCTTGGCCTGTCAGGCATCTTCGCGGACGGGCATATATGCGGCCGCTATGTGCACATTTCCGACAGGTATGTGCACATTTCCGGCACCGACGCTCGCCGTGGGGGGACAGTCCGTCCGGGCTGCTCATTCTGGACGGAAGTGGGACGTGTGCGCCGTTCGCTCCAGATCCTGACATTGAGTGGGAATGCGCTTGCGAGACGCACAGTTGCGGTATGTTGGTCGCGGTTGCGTCCCCCGCACGAGGGCGCGTCCTACGAGGGTGGACGGCTCGCAGCGGGCTGGGCCACAACAGGTCCATGGACGACGGTGTCTGGTAAGGGGGCATGCGGTGCGGAAACTGTCAGCAGAGGTGGTCGTCATCGGTGGCGGTGCGACCGGCGTCGGCGTGGCCCGCGACGCGGCGATGCGCGGGTACTCCACGATCCTGGTCGAGCGCGCCGACCTGGCCCAGGGCACGACGGGCCGGTTCCACGGCCTGCTGCACTCGGGCGGGCGCTACGTGGTGTCCGACCCGGAGTCGGCCACCGAGTGTGCCGAAGAGAACGCGATCGTCTCGCGCATCCATGCCGACGCCGTCGAGCGCACGGGCGGGCTGTTCGTGTGCGCTCCGGGCGACGACCCCGGATTCGCCGACAAGTTCCTGGCCGGGGCCAGCGCCCAGAAGGTGCCGGCCCAAGAGATCACGCTGTCGGAGGCGCTGCGCCGCGAGCCGCGCCTGAACCCCGGCATCACCCGGGCCATCGAGGTGCAAGACGGCACGGTCGACGGCTGGCGCATGGTCTGGGGCGCGGCCGAGTCGGCCAAGGCCCACGGCGCCACGGTGCTGACCTACCACGACGTCACCGCCATCCAGGTCGAGGACGGCCACACGCAGGCCGTCTTCTGCCACAATCGCAAGACGGGCGAGGACGTGACGATCGACTGCGGCTTCGTCGTCAACGCGGCCGGCCCCTGGGCGGGCCATGTGGCCGCGATGGCCGGATGCCACGACGTCGAGGTCGTGCCCGGCCGGGGCATCATGGTCGCGATGAACCACCGGCTGGTCAACACCGTGATCAACCGCTGCATCTACCCGTCCGACGGCGACATCCTGGTGCCCGTCCACACCGTGTGCATCATCGGGACGACCGACCACCCGGCCGACGATCCCGACCACCTGGAGATCCCCGCCGACGAGGTGCAGCAGATGCTGTCGGCCGGCGAGGTGCTGATCCCCGGCTTCCGCCAGTCGCGGGCCGTCCACGCCTGGGCGGGCGCCCGTCCGCTGGTCAAGGACCACCGCGTCTCGGCGTCCGACACCCGGCACATGAGCCGCGGCATGGCGATCCTCGACCACGACGCGCGCGACGGCGTCAAGGGCATGGTGACGATCGCCGGCGGCAAGCTGACGACCTACCGCCTGATGGCCAAGAACACCGTCGACCTGGTCAGCGAGCAGCTGGGCGACAACCGTCCGTGCACCACCGACCAGGAGCCGGTGCCGACCGCCACGTCCGGCATCAACTACACGATCACGCACCGCCTGGCCGACCGCGAGGCGGAGCGTCCCACCGGACCGCTCGGCCAGCAGACGCCGAACGACCTGGGCCACCAGGTCGTGTGCGAGTGCGAGCTGGTGTCGCGGGGCATGCTCGTCGACACCATCGCGGCGCACCCGGACGCGCAGTTCGACGACTGGCGCCGGCTGCTGCGCATCGGCATGGGGCCGTGCCAGGGCGGGTTCTGCGCGCTGCGCACGACGGGCATCGCGGTCGAACGCAAGGCGATGGACGCCGCGGCGGCCACGGCGCTCATGCGCCTGTTCATCGCGCACCGGTGGATCGGCCTGTGGCCCATCCTGTTCGGCGCGCAGGTGCGCCAGACGGTGCTGGACTCGTGGATCTTCTCCGGGCTGCTCGATCTCGATTCGGTGCCCGTTCCCGCGGTGCCACCGGCGTTCACGCCGCCGGGCGAGGCCGCCGCAGCAAAGACCGCAACCGCAACTGACAAGGAGGTGGCGCGATGAGCCGCACCGTTTCGTCCGCGACCGTCGTGATCGGGGCCGGCCTGGCCGGTCTGACGTCGGCCATCGCGCTGGCCAAGGCGGGCCAGGACGTGACGCTGATCACCAAGGGCCTGGGCGGGCTGACGCTGTCGCAGGGCAGCATCGACATCTGGGGCCGCACGGGCGCCGGGCTGGTGACCGATCCGGCGCAGGCCGTGGCGGACGCGCCGGCCGGGCATCCCTACGCGGTGGCCGGGGCGGACGCCGTCCGGGCCGGTGCCGAGGCGCTGTGCGGCTGGCTGGACGGCTGGTTCGAGGGCGACCTGCACCACACGCGCCTGGTGCCGACGGCTGTGGGCGCGTGGCGTCCGACGTGCCTGGTGCCCGCGGGGCACACGGTGCAGCCGGCGGCGGGCCAGCGCTGGGTGGTCGTCGGCCCCCGGCGCATGAAGGACATTCAGCCCGAGCTGATCGCCGGCAATCTGGCGCGCACGCCGCTGCCGGACGGCGGGTTCGTGCGGGCTCGGGGCGTCGGCATCGACATCGCCGCGCGGGCCCACGAGGTGGATTCGTCCGGCGTCGCCTACGCCCGGGCGCTGGACGAGCCGAGCTTCCGCGCGACGTTCGCCGAGGCCGTCAAGGCCGTCGTGCACGAGGGCGAGATCGTCGCGCTGCCCGCCATCCTCGGGCTGAACGACCCGGAGGCGTTCGCCGACCTGAGCAAGCGCATCGGGCACCCGCTGTGCGAGATCGTCACGCCGCCGCCGTCCGTGCCCGGCATGCGCCTGGACCAGGCGCTGCGGGCGTACGCGCAGCAGGCGGGGGTGCGCATCGTCCTCGGTGCGGCCGTGCTGTCGGCGACGACGGACGGCGACCGGGTCGTCTCGGTCGACGCCGACACCGCCGGGCACGTGACCACGTACGCGGCTGACGCGTTCGTCCTTGCTGCGGGCGGTTTCGAGAGCGGGGCGCTGGAGTACGACTCGACGGGCACGCTGTCCGAGACGATCTTCGGCCTGCCGGTCACCCGCGCGCCGGGCGCGCCCGTCGTGGCCGACTACTGGGCCGACCAACCGCTGTTCGAGGCGGGGCTGAGCGTGGACGCGTCCATGCGCCCGCTCGGGCAGGCGGGCAAGCCCGTGTGCACCAACCTGCACGCCGCCGGCGGCGTCATCGGCGGCGCGGTGCGCTGGCGGGAGAAGTCGGGTGAGGGCATCGCCCTGGGCACGGCATGGGCGGCCGCAACGGCCATCGAGGAGGCAACGAAATGAGCACACCGATCGCCGCGGCCGGGCTGGGCTTCGCCGGGCATGAGCTGGCCAGGGCCAGCCTCGACCAGTGCCTCAAGTGCACCATCTGCGAGACGCAGTGCCCGGTGGCGCGGGTCACCGACCTGTACCCCGGCCCGAAGTTCATCGGGCCGCAGGCCGAGCGGTTCCGCCACGGGCAGTCCGTCGACCACTCGCTCGACTACTGCTCCAGCTGCGGCACGTGCACGCTCGTGTGCCCGCAGGGCGTCCAGATCGCCGAGATGATCTCGCAGGGCCGGGCCGTCATGAAGGCCGGCCACATGCCGCTGCGCGACAAGCTGATCTCGCAGACCGTGCTGATGGGCAAGGCCATGACGCCGGTGGCACCGCTTGCCAACGCGGCGCTCGGCATCAAGCCGCTGCGCGTGGTGGTCGAGGCGACGTTCGGCATCCACCGCAACGCCCCGATGCCGCACGCCCAGTCGCAAAGCTTCGAGGCCTGGTTCAAGAAGCACCGCCCGGCGCGCACCACCGAGGCCACGCGCGGGAAGGTCGTGTTCTTCCACGGCTGCGCGGGCAACTACTTCGAGGTTGCCACGAGCAAGTACGCGGTCGAGGTGCTCGAACACCTGGGGTATGAGGTGCTGGTGCCGTCCCACGGCTGCTGCGGCCTGGCCCAGCAGTCGAACGGCCTGTTCGACGGGGCGACGCACGACGTCCTGAAGTTGTGCGACGACCTGCGCAGCGCGGGCAAGGGGCTGACGATCGTGTCGGCGTCCGGCTCGTGCACGGGCATGCTCAAGCACGAGGCGCACGAGATCATGGGCGTCAAGGACGAGCGACTGGCCGATGTCGGGTCGCGCATCGTCGACATCATGGAGTTCCTGTGGACGCTGCACCAGGCGGGCGAGCTGCCGGAGTTCGCGCCGATCAACCTGTCGGTGCCCTACCACGCGCCCTGCCAGCTCAAGGGGCAGCGCATGGGAATGCCGGCGTTGGACGTGCTCGGATTGATCCCCGGACTGACGGTGCGCGAATCCGGTCAGCCGTGCTGCGGAATTGCCGGCACGTATGGCCTGAAGAAAGAGAAGTACGCGGTCGCGCAGGCTGTCGGAAAGCCGGTCTTCGATCACATGCTGAAGGACAATCCGGGCTTCGGCCTGTGCGACACCGAAACGTGCCGCTGGCAGATCGGTAAGTCCACCGGCCTGCGCATGGAGCACCCCATCTATCTGGTGCACCAGGCCCTGGGGTTGTCGCCGGTCTCGACCGCCGCGTGAGGTCGTTCCCGGCGTCGCTCACCGCGCCGGGAATGCGGGCGTGACGACGGTGGACACCGCCGTCGTCCGCCCGGTGCGCGATCGGGCGCGCGACCGTCCCTCAGCCGGGGACGTGCACAGGAAGATATGGGGGTGGATCGGGCGCGCCGACCCGAATGCCCTGCTAGACTCGCGCTCATGAAGAAACTTATTAATGCTGTTGACGATGTCGTCAAAGATTCGCTCTTCGGTGTCGAAGCTGCGCATTCAGATATCGTCGCCGTCGACCATGACAACAATGTCGTCTATCGCATCGATGCCCCCGTCGCCAACAAGGTGGGCATCATCTCCGGTGGTGGTTCGGGCCACGAGCCGCTGCACGGTGGATTCGTCGGGCTCGGCATGCTCGACGCGGCCTGCGCCGGTGAGATCTTCACCTCGCCGGTGCCCGACCAGATGTTCGCCGCCGACAAGCTCGTCGATGGCGGGCGTGGCGTGCTGCACATCGTCAAGAACTACACGGGCGACGTGATGAACTTCGACATGGCCGCCGAGATGGCCGCCGCCGAAGGCATCCGCGTCGAGTCCGTGGTCGTGGACGACGACGTGGCCGTGCAGGATTCGCTGTACACCGCCGGGCGCCGCGGCGTGGGCCTGACGGTGCTGCTGGAGAAGATCGTCGGCGCCGCCGCCGAGGAGGGCAAGGACCTCGACTACGTGGCCGACCTGGCCAAGCGCGTCATCGCCAACGGCCGCAGCATGGGCATGGCGCTGTCGGGCTGCACCGTCCCGGCCGCCGGCAAGCCGAGCTTCGAGCTGGCCGACGACGAGATCGAGGTCGGCATCGGCATCCACGGCGAGCCCGGGCGCGAGCGCCGCCAGATCGGCACGGCCGCCGAGATCGCGCAGATGCTCGTCCGTCCGATCCTGGACGACCTGGACTACCGCGGCTCCGAGGTCATCGCGTTCGTCAACGGCATGGGTGCCACGCCGCTGATCGAGCTCTACATCATGTACAACGAGGTCGCGAAGATCCTGCAGGCCGAGGGCGTGCGCGTCGTGCGCAACCTGGTCGGCAACTACATCACGAGCCTCGACATGGCCGGCTGCTCGGTGACGCTGCTGCGCGCCGACGACGAGATGCTGCACCTGTGGGATGCTCCGGTCGTCACCGCCGGATTGCGCTGGGGCAAGTGATGGCGCTCGACGTGGCGGCCGCGGCCGCCTGGATGCACGACTTCGCCGGCGTGATCGATGAGAATGCCGAGCTGCTGACCGACCTCGACCGCGAGATCGGCGACGCCGACCACGGGTTCAACATGGATCGCGGCATGAAGGCCGTGGCCGCGCTGGATCCGTCCGCCTTCGCGAAGGGCGGCGACTACCTCAAGAAGGCCGGCATGACGCTGGTGTCGACCGTCGGGGGCGCGTCCGGGCCGCTGTATGGCACGTTCTTCCTGCGCGTCGGCGGGGCCTGGGCGGACGACATGGACGCCGCGGGCCTCGGCAAGGCGCTGCGGGCGGGGCTGGACGGCATCGTCCAGCGCGGCAAGGCGTCGGTCGGCGAGAAGACGATGGTGGACGCGCTCAGCCCCGCGCTGGACGCGTACGACGCCCATGCGGGCGAAGGGGTTGCGGCGGCGCTGGCCGCGGCGGCACAGGCGTGCGCCGCTGGGCGCGACGCCACCATCCCGCTGATCGCGCACAAGGGCCGCGCCTCGTACCTGGGGGAGCGCAGTGCGGGCCACCAGGATCCGGGCGCGACGTCGGTGACCATGCTCATCGAGGCGGCCAGCCGCAACCTGGCCTGACAAGCAACTACGAGTGGGCGGGTCGGGCACGCGTGGCCCGGCCCGTCCGCATATCAGGGGGACATCATGATCGGGATCGTCGTCGTCTCGCACTCCCGGGCACTGGGGCAGGCGGTGGCCGCGCTGGCCGCCGAGATGGTGCCCGAGGACGCCCGTCCGGCGCTGCGGGTGGCCGCGGGGCTGGACGAGACCACGTTCGGCACCGACGCCGCCGCCATCGCCGAGGCGATCGAGCAGGTCGACTCGCCCGACGGCGTGCTCGTGCTCGTCGATCTGGGCAGCGCGGTGCTGTCGGCGCAGATGGCGCTGGAGTTCATCGACCCGGACCTGGCCGGGCGCACGCGGGTGTCGTCCGCGCCGCTGGTCGAGGGCCTGATCGCCGCGCTGGTCACCGCGAGCACCGGCGCCCCCCTGGACGAGGTCGCCGCGGAGGCGCGGCACGGCCTGGTGGGCAAGCAGGAGCAGCTGGACGATGCGGACGGGGCCGCGCCCGGGGCGGCGGCGCCCGCCCAGGCCGTGGCAGATCCGTCCGCCCGCACGTTCACGTGGACGATCCGCAACGCGCACGGGCTGCACGCGCGCCCGGCCGCGGCGCTGGTCTCGGGGCTGCGCGGGCTGGACGCGTCCGTCACGCTCAGCAATGCGACGCTGGGCAAGGGGCCGGTGCCGGCGGGCAGCCTGACGTCCGTCCAGACGCTGGGGCTGCGCAAGGGCGATGTGATGACGGCCGTGATCACCGGCGCGGGCGCCGAGCAGGCGTGCGACCGGCTGGCCCAGCTCGCGCAGGACGACTTCGGGGAGCGCGAGGCGCCGGCCGCCGCGGTGGCGGTGGCGGCGACGGGACATACCGGCCGCCAGATCGCGATCGGGCCGGTGCGGCATGTGGCGATCGACCCGGACACGAGCGGATATGTCCCCGGCGCGGCGGCGGTCGAGGCCGACCGGCTGGCCGCGGCCGTGGCGCAGGTGGAGCAGGTGCTGGCCACGGGCGCGGGCGGGGACATCTATGCGGTGCAGGGGCTGATCCTGGCCGACGAGGAGACGCAGGCGCACCTGCGGGCGGCGATCGGACAGGGCAGTGCGGCCACCGACGCCGTCCGGGCCTGGTTCACCGCGGCGGCGGACGGGCTGGAGGCGCTGGACGATCCGTACCTGAAGGCGCGGGCCGAGGACCAGCGCGGCGTGCAGCGCATGCTGCTGCGGGCGCTGTGTGGGCAGCAGGTGGCGCCGGGGGCGGCCGAGGGCATCCTGGTGCTCGACGAGCTCGACCCGGTGACCGCCGGGTCGCTGGATGCGCAGCGCTGCCAGGGCGTCATCACGCTGGCGGGCGGTGCGACCGGGCACGGTGCGATCTTGGCGCAGGCCAGGGGCTTCGCGCTGGCGACCGGACACGCCGAGGTCGCGGGCGTGCCCGACGGCACGGTCGTGGCGATCGATCCGGTGGACAACCGGGTGTGGGTCGATCCGGACCAGGCGCTGCTGGACGACCTGCGGGCCCGGCAGGCCGCGCGGGAATCCGAGGCGGCCGATGCGGAGCGGCTGGCGGCGCAGCCGGCCCTGACGCGGTCGGGACGCCGGGTGCTGGTCGAGGCGAACCTGTCGTCGGTGGCGGACGCGGTGGCGGCGAGCGCGGCGGGTGCCGAGGGCTCGGGCCTGGTGCGCACCGAGGTGCTGTTCGGCGGCTGGGACCACGCGCCGAGCGCGCAGGAGCAGGCGGACATCTTCGTCCAGATCGGCCGTGCGCTGCCGGCCGGGGTGATCACCGTGCGCACGTGGGATCCCGGTGGGGACAAGCCACTGGCGTTCCTGCCGCAGGATCCGGAGACCAACCCGATGCTCGGCGAGCGCGGTGTGCGCGCGATGCGGCGGCTGCCGCAGCTGCTGGACGAGCAGCTGACCGCGATCCTGCTGGCCAGCCGCGAGG
>WRGV01000008.1 GCA_009787035.1 Propionibacteriaceae bacterium
GTGTTGCCTGTCGGCAGGCTGGATGAGGCACGACGTGGGCTGTGTTGGGCTGCGCCTTGTGGATGCCCGATCCACGGCGGCTTGCCCGCCTTGCCCACGCCGCGCTCAGGTGTTGGTGTTGCCTGTCGGCAGGCTGGATGAGGCACGACGTGGGCTGTGTTGGGCTGCGCCTTGTGGATGCCCGATCCACGGCGGCTTGCCCGCCTTGCCCACGCCGCGCTCAGGTGTTGGTGTTGCCTGTCGGCAGGCTGGATGAGGCACGACGTGGGCTGCGTTGGGCTGCGCTGCTCCTACTTCTTCTTGTCGGTGTCGCCCTCGGTGGTCAGCGCGGCGATGAAGGCCTCCTGCGGCACCTCGACGCGGCCGATCATCTTCATCCGCTTCTTGCCTTCCTTCTGCTTCTCCAGCAGCTTGCGCTTGCGGGTGATGTCGCCGCCGTAGCACTTGGCCAGCACGTCCTTGCGGACGGCGCGGATGGTCTCGCGGGCGATCACGCGCGCCCCGATCGCGGCCTGAACCGGCACCTCGAACTGCTGGCGCGGGATCAGCTTGCGCAGCTTGGTTGCCATCTCGACGCCGTAGGCGTAGGCCTTGTCCTTGTGGACGATCGCGCTGAACGCGTCCACCGGGTCGCCGTTGAGCAAGATATCGACCTTGACAAGGTCGGACGGCTGCTCGCCGGCGTCCTCGTAGTCGAGGGACGCGTAGCCCTTCGTCCTGCTCTTGAGCGCGTCGAAGAAGTCGAAGACGATCTCGGCCAGCGGCAGCGTGTAGATCAGCTCGACGCGGTCGGACGACAGGTAGTCCATGCCGATCTGCTGCCCGCGGCGCAGCTGGCACAGCTCCATGACGGTGCCGATGAACTCGGACGGCGTCAGCACCGTCGCCCGCACCACCGGCTCGGCCACCTCGGCGATCTTGCCGTCCGGGAATTCGGACGGGTTGGTCACCAGGTGCACCGTGCCGTCCTCCATCGTGACGCGGTAGACCACCGACGGCGCCGTGCTGATCAGGTCGAGGCCGAACTCGCGCTCCAGGCGCTCCTGCACGATCTCCATGTGCAGCAGGCCGAGGAAGCCCGCCCGGAAGCCGAAGCCCAGCGCGCTGGACGTCTCGGGTTCATACGACAGCGCGGCGTCGTTCAGCTGCAGCTTCTCCAGCGCCTCGCGCAGCGCCGGGAAGTCGTTGCCCTCGATCGGGAAGATGCCCGCGTAGACCATCGGCTTGGGGTGCCGGTACCCGGCCAGCGGGGCCTTGGCCGGGCGCACCGCCGAGGTGACGGTGTCGCCCACGCGCGACTGGCGCACGTCCTTGACGCCGGTGATCAGGTAGCCCACCTCGCCCACACCCAGCGCGTCGGCCGGCACGGGTTCGGGTGAGATCACGCCGACCTCCAGCACCTCGTGCGTGGCCTGCGTGCTCATCATCTGGATGCGCTCGCGTCGGCTCAGCTCGCCGTCCTCGACGCGGACGTACGTCACCACGCCGCGATAGGTGTCGTAGACCGAGTCGAAGATCAGCGCCCGGGCCGGGGCCTTGGGGTCGCCGACGGGCGGCGGCACCTGCTCGACCACCGCGTCCAGAAGCTGCGCCACGCCCTCGCCGGTCTTGGCCGAGACGCGCAGCACGTCGGCCGGGTCGCAGCCGATGATGCCGGCCAGCTCGGCCGCGCACTTGTCGGGGTAGGCACCGGGCAGGTCGATCTTGTTGAGCACCGGGATGATGTGCAGGTCGGCGTCCAGGGCCAGGTACAGGTTGGCCAGCGTCTGCGCCTCGATGCCCTGCGCGGCGTCCACCAGCAAGATCGCACCCTCGCAGGCGGCCAGCGCGCGGCTGACCTCGTAGGTGAAGTCGACGTGGCCGGGCGTGTCGATCATGTTGAGGATGTAGTCGCGGCCCTGATGCGACCACGGCAGCCGGACGGCCTGGCTCTTGATCGTGATGCCACGCTCGCGCTCGATGTCCATGCGGTCGAGGTACTGCGCCCGCATCTCGCGCTCGGACACGACGCCAGTCAGCTGCAGCATGCGGTCGGCCAGCGTCGATTTGCCGTGGTCGATGTGTGCGATGATGCTGAAGTTGCGGATGGACGCCGGGTCGGTGTGGCCAGGCAGGGCAGGAGGCATCGCGTTCAACTCGCTGATCATGAGGCGCCGCCGAGCGCGGCGCAGTATGTCCAATTCTGCCATGCTGGCGGACGCGCGCCTCTGCCGCGCGACACAGCGATGTGGGCCGGACGTCCATGGGCCGCAGGCCAGCGCGGTGAGCCGCCGGGTGACCGGCGGCCCCGCGTCATCACGCTCGATTGGTGCCCATCGGCTCGCCCCTGGTAACCTTGTACGTCGCACGTCGTGTGCGCGCCGTCGTGGTGCGCGCCGGGGGCGAACCCAGTCATCGACCTGAAGGACGAAATCCGTGGCGAATATCAAGTCGCAGAAGAAGCGCATCAAGACCAACGAGAAGGCGCGTCTGCGCAACAAGGCTGTCAAGAGCGAGCTGCGCACGCACGTGCGCGCGTTCCGCAAGGCCGCCGAGGCCGGGGATGCCGATGAGGCCGCCAAGCTGGCCCGCGTCGCGACCCGCGCGCTCGACAAGGCTGCCTCCAAGGGCGTCATCCACAAGAACCAGGCCGCCAATCGCAAGTCGGCCGTCGCGGCCAAGGCCGCCGCTCTGGTTGCCGCCTGATCTCACCTGACTTCTGGACGCCGCCTGGTCTCTCCAGGCAGCGCACAGGCACAGCGCCTCAATCCCTGACTGGGGGATTGGGGCGCTTCGTTGTGTGCTCGACACGACGTGGGCGGCGTTGCCCGGCGCCTTGTGGCCGTCCAGGCCACGGCGGCTTGGGCGCCTTGCCCACGCCGCGCCGAGATGTCCGTGTCGATGTGGGCGGCGTTGCCCGGCGCCTAGCCCAGATGCCACACCTATCCGGCCCGGCGCATGCGGTCGATCGACAACACCAATCGCTCCAGCGCGTAGTTGGGATCGGTCGCCGCGCCCTTGACCTGCGCGTCGGCCTGCGCGACCGCCTGGATGGACGCCGCCACCGAGCGCGGGCTCCAGTCGCGGGCCTGCACGGCCAGATCCTTGAGTTTCCACGCCGGGACGCCGACCTCGCGGGCCAGGTCGTTCGGGCTCAGCCTCGCGCTGCGCAGCTCCAGGTATTTGCCCAGACTGCGCAGGGCACCCGCCATGGCTGCGGTGATCATCGCGGGGGCCGCACCTGTGCTCAGCGCCCAGCGCAACTTGCTGAGCGCCTGGGTGGGCCGCCCGCGCATGACGTCGTCGGTGACGGCGAAGCCGGTGACCTCGGCGCGTCCGGCGAAGTACCGCGCCACCATCGACACGTCCACATGCTCGCCCTCGAAGTCGCTGCCCAGCTGGGCGACGGCCGCGCTGAGCGCGCGCAGATCGGTGCCCACGGCCTCGACCAACCCCTGCGCCGCAACCGCGTCCATGCGCATGCCGAGCCTGCGGGCCTCATTGCTGACATAGCCGGGCAGCTGGTAGGCCTTCACCGGATCGACGCGCACCTGCTGGGTCGCCGCCTTGGCCACGCGGTCGAGCAGAGATTTCCCCTTGACACCGCCCGGATGCGCGACGATCAGGCACAGATCGGCACCGGGGGCCTTGACGGCCTCCAGCAGCGCGGCCGACTGCTCGTCCGGGACGGCGGTCAGATCGCGCACGACGACGATGCTGCGCGAGGCGAACAGCGACCCGCCCATCGCCTCCAGCAGGCGGCCCTCGCCCAGTTCGGGCGCGCCCAAGTCGGCCAGCTCGGCGTCCGCACTCTCGTGCCGGGCCTTCCCGACCCACTCGTCCACCTGCCGCTCGACCAGCAGCGGCTCCGCGCCGACCACCAGCAGGCTTGCTCCGAAGACCGATCCATCCACGCGTCCATCGTGCCATGCGCCGCCGACACGCGCCATTGCGGCGGTGGACGCGCGCCGAGTTGCCGTGACCATGCTGCCGGGCGCACCCCCCCTTGACAGGGGCGCAACGCCCGGCAGTTTGCTGCCGTGGTCGTCGAGCGGATGTCCCCTCCGTTGGGTGTGAAGACGGCGGCTGGCACCCTCTTTGCTCGTCGCCGTGTGTTAGGCTCCAGATATGCCGGATGGCCCCCCGTTTAACGGGGGTTTTCCATCCGGCATATCTATGCCGTCAGTCTGATCTCGTGCAGCTGGCCCTGAGACATGACCCAGAGCTGAGATATGCGAGCTTGGCTCATGCCCACGTTGATCCCCGACAGATCTGCTTCCAGATCGGCAGTCAACGGCGCATCGCCGATGTCGATCAAGAAGTTCTCTTTGACAAAGCCATGATTCGCTGCCCTGCTGGCGGCATCCACGATCCGACCATGAATGGTCAGGTACCGGGCCTTGGTCGTCTTCAACTCGAACTCACGGTTCCCGAAGTCGCGCCAGATGAAATCGTTGGTCGGAAAATGGATCCGCCGCTTGATCCACTCCGGGGTGTGCCCCAGCGCGAGGAACTTCTCGCAGAACTCGATCTCCTGCCGGGTCAGGGTCTCACCGTGAGTTTCTATTCCGAGCCCGGCTTGGCGGGCGGCGCGCTCGGCCTCGGTCCACTCGCGGGCGGTCACGGGCCGGCCCGCTGGGCGGTGACCTGGATGACGCCGTCCACCTTGGCGATGGCGACGCAGCCGCGCTGGTCGGTGCGCCAGACGCGCATGCCGTCGCCGGTCAGCAGCGAGACCGTACGCGGGGCGGGATGGCCGTACGAGTTGTCCGCACCGACGCTGATCACGGCCACCGGGGCGTGCGTGCCCGTGATGAAATCGGCCGACTGTCGCGCCGAGCCGTGATGGGGCACGGCCAGCACGTCCACGGCCGGATCGAGGCCGGACGCGACGACGTCGGCCTGCTCCTCGGGCTCGGCGTCGCCGGTGAACAGCACCCGCAGGCCGTCCAGTTCCAGCAGCCCGATCGTGCTGGCGTTGTTCTCCTGCGGGTCTTCGCCGTCACCGTCGCCCGGATCGTCCANCTGAAAGACGGGGCCGGACGCCAGCGTCGTCCAGCTCGCCGGGCCCACCGACAGGCGCTGTCCGGGGCTGGCGCGCACGATGGGCACGGTGGTGCTGTCGATGAACTGATGCATCTGGGCCACCGTGGCGTCGGACAGCCCGGCCCGCACCATGACCTCGCCCACCTGGTAGCGGTCGGCGAGCCCCTCGGCGCCGTCGATGTGGTCGGCATGCTGATGCGTGAGCACGACCAGCGGCAGCTGCCGCACGCCCAGTGCGTCCAGGCAGCGGTACAGCGCGGGCGGATCGGGCCCGGCGTCCACCAGCAGACCCGCGTGCGGCCCCACATTGGCGACGGCCGCGTTGCCCTGGCCGACATCGCAGAACACCACCGTCCACTGGCCCGGCCAGCCCGGCGTCGGCATCGGGACGAGCACGGCGACGACCAGTGCGGCGCACGCCAGTGCGGACGTCCAGGCGCGGGACAGCACGTGGCGCACGCCCCAGGCGGCGATCAAGCTCAGCACCCCGATGACCGCGAGAACGGGCGCCGAGGCGCCCACGGGGATCGTCGCTCCCGGCAGCCCCGAGCCCAGGTGGGCGGCCAGCAGGATCGGCTCGGCGCACCATCCCGCCAGCCAACCGAGGACGTGCGCGGCCGCGCTCGACACCGGCGCCACCAGGCATGTCGCCAGGCCGAGCACCGTCACCGGGCCGACGAAGGGCCCGGCCGTGAGGTTGGCGAACGGGCCGACAGCGCTGACCTGGCCGTTGAGCGCCGTCACCAGCGGCTGGGTGGCTAGTTGGGCGGCCAGCGGCAGGCAGATCGCCTCGGCCAGCCAGGGCGGGGTCCACGCCATCGCCTTCTGCCAACGGCCCAGCCACCACAGGATGCCCGCCGTGGCCACGGCCGACATCGCGAACCCCCACGAATGGGACATCCACGGCGAGATCAGCAGCAGGGCACACACGGCCACCGCCAACTGGCGCAGGCCGCGACGGCTGTCCCGCGTCACTCCGGCGGCCGTCAGCGCCACCAGGCCCATCGCCGCCGCGCGCAGCACGCTCGGCTCTGCCCGGCACAGCACCACGAACCAGATCACCGCCAGGCCGGCCAGCCCGCGCAACCACCACCCCCGCACGCCGACGGCCCGGGCCAGCGCGAGCACGAAGCCCAGCATGAGCGTCAGGTTGGTGCCACTGACCGCCGTCAGATGCGACAGGCTGGTGGCTCGGAACTGGTCGACCACCTCGGACGGCAGCGCGGACGTATCGCCCACCACCAGGGACGGCACCAGGCCGGCCTGGTCGGGTTGGCTGCCGGACATGGCGTCGTGCAGCCCGGCCCGCAGCGCCGTGATGGCTCGATCGAACGGCCCGGGTTGGCCCGTCACCGAGAGTGGGCCGGCCTGGCGCAGTCGCAGCGCCAACCCACTGCCCGCATCGGCCGGGGAGGCCCGCGCCGACACCGCGATCATCTGCCCGACGGCCACCATCTGCGCGTTGCTCGCCAGCACCAGCTGGGCGTCCAGCCGCATGGTCACCGTCTGGCCGCGCGCCTCGACCTGCCGCACCTGGATGGCCACCACCGTCTGTGCAGGCAGGATGCCGCGTGCCGGGTAGGTCACCGGATCGGCGCTCACGCGCGCCTGCACCCGCATGATGACCTGGCTTTGGGCCCACCCGGGCAGCGGGCCGGAGTCGGTCGCCCACCACGCCAGTCCGCCGACCACGCAGGCCAGCAGCCCGGCAGCCGCCGCAGCGACCGGCCAGTAGATCCTCTGCGTGGTAGCGGCGCCTGTGTGGTGTCGCAGGACGATGATCGCCGCCGTCAGCGCCGCGGCGAAGAGGATGACCGCCCCGGCCAGCCACGCCGGGCCATGCGTGGCGCACCAGCATCCCGTCCAGACGCAGACCGCCACCGGGACCATGCGCAGATCCGGCGCCCGCTCGGGCACGTCGCTTCCGGACGCCGGCTCGTTCCCGCTCGTGCGCAGGCCCGCGGCGATGCGCCGCGTCAACGCGCCGGCCCACCGGCGCGGGGCGCCGTCCTCACACCGTGACATACGGCTCCAGTTGGGCGAAGGTCTTGGGGCCGATGCCGTCCACCTCCTGCAGTTCGCTGACACTGGTGAACCGCTTGTTCTGATCGCGCCAGGCGATGATCTTCTGCGCCGTGACCGGCCCGACGCCGGGCAACTGCTCCAGCTGGGCCTGCGAGGCCGTGTTCAGGTTGATGACCGCTCCGGAGGCTGCGCCCGTCGCCGCGCCCGCCCCGGCGGCCTCGGTGCCGTTGATCTGGCCCTGGGGGTCCTGCTTCGTTCCGATCACGATCTGCGCGCCGTCGGCGACCACCGCCGCCAGGTTGAGCTGCGCCGGGTCGGCGTCGCCGCGCAACCCTCCGGCCGCGGCCAGCGCGTCCTCGACGCGCGACCCCGGCGCCAGCGTGACGACGCCGGGTGAGGCCACGGCGCCCAGCACGTGCACCTTGATGGGGACGACGCTGGGCGAGGCCGGGTTCGCCGCGGGGGATGCGGAGGCTGCCGCCGACCCGGACGCCACGACGGCGACGCTGGGTGAGGCCACCGCCTCGGGCCGCGACCGTGTGGCCTGCACGATGGCGAACACCACGGCCACCGCCAGCACGACCAGCAGCACGCCCATGTGTTCACGTGCGAAGCGCCACACCGGATGGTCCGCCGGCGTTTCGTCCTGGGGCAGCGGCGCGGTGGCCCCGGCCTGCCGCAGCGCCCGGGCGAGTTCCGCGTCGGTTTCATCCCACGCGGGCGCGCCATCCACGTCATCCGCGACCCCGTCCACGGTGGGTTCTGCGGGCGCGAGCTGGCCCGGCAGCGCCCAGTCGCCGCCGGGATCGGACAGCAGCCGTTCGCGTCCGGTCACCGCGACCAGCCGTCGGCGCGCCACGTCCGCACCAGTGGGCTTGCCCCGTCCTTCGTCATCCGCCGAGAGCTTCATACCCCCACTCTGCTGAGGCGGTGCGGGCGTCGTCCGCCCAGTCGCTCAGGCTGTGGACAATTCCTCGACCGGGCGCCGGATGTGGATAACCGGACAGGCTCGCTGGCAGGCGGCCTGGCGCGATCTGACTACAGCAGGGCCGTGGGCGGGAACGGCTGCATGTCGTCGTAGTCGCGATTCTCGCCCGCCATCGCCCACACGAACGAGTACGCGGCGGTGCCGACACCGGAATGCACCGACCAGCTGGGCGAGATGACGGCCTGGTCATTGGCGACGATGAGGTGCCGGGTCTGCTGCGGCTGGCCGAACAGGTGCACGATGCGGGCATCGTCGGGCAGGTCGAAGTACAGGTAGCACTCGGTGCGACGGATGTGTGTGTGGGCGGGCATGGTGTTCCACATGTTGCCGGGGTGCAGCGTGGTGACGCCCATGACGACCTGGCACGACGAGACGCCGTCGGCGTGGATGTAGCGGTTGAGGGTGCGTTCGTTGGACGTGAGCGGGGCGCCGAGCTCGCGGATGTCACCGGCGCCGGGCTGGGTCAGCGCGGTGGGGCAGGCGGTGTGCGCCGGGGCGGAGAAGACGTAGAACTTGGCAGGCTGGTCGGCGTTGTCGCTGGTGAAGACGGGGTTGGGTGCGCCGCGTCCGATGTAGAGGCAGGCGCCGTGGACAAGGCGGAAGTCCCGATCGCCGACGCTGACGACGCCATCGGCGCCGACGTTGACGATGCCGGCCTCGCGGTGCTCGAAGAACGTGGCGCTCCGCAGCAGGGCGGGGGCCTCCAGCGTGAGCGGGGCCGGGCCGGGGCACGCGCCGCCGAGCACGATGCGGTCGTGGTGCGTGTAGACGAGCCGGATCTGGCCCGGCGTGAAGACATCGTCAATGAGGTATCGCGCCCGGGCTTCCTGGGTCGTCATGGTGGCGATCTGGTCGGGATGGGTGGCGTAGCGCTCTTCGATTTCCATGGGTGGTTCTCCTTGTCGAGGTGGTGATCAGCGGCACAGCCAGCCGCCGTCGACGACGAGCACGGTGCCGTGCACGTAGTCGGATGCGGCGCTGGACAGGAAGATGACGGCGCCGGCGAGGTCGGCGGGGGTGCCCCAGCGCCCGGCGGGGATGCGTTCGCCGATGGCGGACGAACGCGCCGGGTCGGCCCGCAGGGGAGCGGTGTTGTCGGTGGCCATATAGCCGGGGGCGATGGCGTTGACGTTGACGCCCGCGCCCGCCCATTCGTTGGCCAGCGCCTTGGTCATGCCGGCCACGGCATGCTTGGCGGCGGTGTACGCGGCGACGTTGATGCCTCCCTGGAACGACAGGGCCGAGGCCACGGTGACAATCTTGCCGTGGCCCTGCGCGACGAACCGGCGCCCGGCGGCCTGGGTGAGCCAGAAGGCCGCATCCAGATCGACGCGCAGCACGTCGTCCCAGTCGGCGGGGTCGATGTCGACGGCAGGGGCGCGCCGGATGATCCCGGCGTTGTTGACCAGGATGTCCACGTGCCCGAGCGCGGCGACGGCCTCGTCCACCACCTCGCGCAGTTCGCCGACGGTCGCCTGGGCCAGGTCGCACGACAGCGGCAGCGCGCGTCGTCCGCACGCCCGGATGGCCTGGACGGTGGCGTCGGCGGGCGAGCGGTCGAGCGTCGCGACGTCGGCGCCGGCCTGGGCCAGCGCGATCGCCATGCCCTGGCCCAGGCCCCGGCTCGTGCCGGTTACGAGGGCCACCTTTCCCGTCAGGTCGAACAGATCGGTCATGTCGTCTCCTTTTTCATGCTCACCATGGCAGCACGCACGCGGGGTGCGTCAGCCGGGTCAGCGCCTCCAGATAGAAGTAGTCGCCCCACAGCGTGGCCTCGTCGATGCCCTCGCCGCCGGGCAGGTTGTAGACGCCGTGCAGCAGCAGGGCGTCGCTGCCCGCGGGGGCGGCGCAGTGGTCGATGAGGGACGTCACGAGAGCCTCGGCCTTGCTGCGGGCGTCCGGGCTGGCGATGGCCAGCTCCAGCAGGCCGCAGGCCGCGATGGCGCCGGCAGAGCTGTCCCGGGGCTGGGAGGAACCGTCGGTGAACACCAGGTCCCAGTAGGGCACGCGGTCGGAAGGCAGGCGCACCCAGAACGCGTCCGCGCATCGCTTCGAGGTCTCCCAGAAGAGCTGCTCACCGCTGTGCCGGTGGGCCAGCGCGAACCCGTAGATCGCCCAGGCCTGCCCGCGCGCCCAGCAGGATGCGTCATCGTGGCCCTGGTGCGTGGCTCCGCGCAGCGGCGCACCCGTGCCCGGATCCCAGAAGAAGGTGTGATAGGTGGTGCCGTCGGCCCGCACGATGTGGTCGCGCAGCTGGCGGGCGTGCCGCGTCGCGGCGTGCGCATACCGCGGGTCGCCGCTGGTCTGGCTGGCCCAATACAGCAACGGCAGATTCATCAGCGAGTCGACGATGGCGCGGCCGCGCTGGGCCGGGTCGTCCAGGCTGCCCCACGCCTGGATGATGCCCGCGGGCTCGACCACCCGCGTCAGCAGGCGGTCGGCTGCGGCCAGGCCGACCTGGCGGGCTGCCGCGTCCCTGGTCAGCAACCAGGCGTTGACGCAGGACAGGCTGTACAGGAAGCCGAGGTCGTGTGTGTCGAGCTCGACGCCGTCGCGCAGGCGGGCGGCGAAGCTGGCGACATCGGCGGATGCCGCGTCTGCGAAGCGCTCCTGGCCGGTCACCTGCGCGCACAGCCACAGCATTCCGGTACGAAAGCCCGTCGTCCAGCCCAGGTTCGCACCGTCCGGAAGGCCCGCCGCGCCGGGCCGGTGCCGGTACCGTCCGGCGAGCGTGCAGTCGCCGGGGAAGTCCGTGCCGAACTCGTGGGCGCACGTCTGGACGGCCCGGGTTGCCCGCGCCAGCGCGGCGTCGAACGGCTCGCTCATCGTCCGTCCTCCGTTCGGGGCAGTGCAGCGCGCGTCGCGTGCCCATCCGGCCAGGTGATCCGCACCTCGCCGTCCGCGCAGGTCACCGTGGCGTCGTCGGTTGCGTCGTCGCTTGTCAGTGTGAGAATTGTCCAGATCCAGGTGTCCGGAAGGATCGGCAGCGTGACGCTCGGCACCCGCGCGGGCGTCCCCAGCGGGCTGGCGTCCGGACGCTCGTCCCAGGTCGTCGGCGTGCCGTCCAGGGCGCGCAGGCCGCTGTGCGGTGCGGACGGCCCCGCCACGGCCCAGCCGCCGACGCGCAGTGCCACGGCCCGGGGGGCGGGTTCGTGGACGCGGACGCCGCGCACCTCCCAGGGACCGCGGACCACCGAGACGGTCAGCACGTCGCCGGCGGGCTCGGCGGTGCCGGCGAGTCCGGAGCCGTGCCGGGTCTGTGCGGGCGCCGCGTCGAGCCAGTGCGCGTGCGCGAGCGAGACGCCCAGGCCGGCTCCGTCGTCCAGCACTCGGCAGGCCAGCGTCTCGAACCCGGCCCGGTGTGAGCACCGTCCGTCCGCGTCGATCAGGCAGATCGATTGGTCGAGGGGACTCGTCCAGGCCGTCTCGTCCAGCAGCGGGGCGGTGGCGGTGGAGTAGCCGAACCGGGCGTACAGCGGCGAGTCGCCGACGGTGTCGCCGACGCACGCGTGGTCGGTGCCGTGATTGGCGACGCGGACGATGCCGTCGGCGTGCGTGCCCGTGACGATCCAGCCGGGTGCGCGCAGGGTGCGCACGAAGTCGCCCTGCTCGACGGGCAGGGGCTCCTCGGGTGTCGTCCAGGCCGGGTCATCCGGCGGCAATGCCAGACCTAACAGGCCTTTGACGGCCCAATACGGCGAGCCGGGGCCCGAGTACGACTGCGCCAGTTCGCGCCAGGGGCCGAACCAGCCCATCGTCAGCAGGCCGCGCTCACCGGGCACGCCGTGCTCGGCGAAGTGTCCCACGATGGCGGACGCCGCGTGGCGCAGCAGTCCCGGCGATGTGGACGGCACGCGGGCCAGCGCGCCCACCCAGAACGGGGCGGCCGCGGCGAAACGGTAGATCAGCGAGCGGCCCTGCACCAGGGGGCCGCCATCGGCGCCGACCAGGTGGACGGCGTCGAGCAGGTAGCGGTCGAGCAGAGCGCGGTCGCGTTCGCGGCGCTCGTCGTCGGCGAGGTCGCGGGCGCCGGCCATGCGCTGCCACAGCGTGGGATACAGCTGCAGCGCCCAGCCGCTGTAGTGGTCAAAGGAGCGCCCGTCGCCGTCGGCGAGCCATCCGTCCTCGCGGACGAAGCTGTCGTGCAGCGCCAGGTCGGCGGCGATGTCGTCGGGCGACCAAGGGCCGCCGACGCTGCGCAGGAAGGTCTCGACACAGATCCGGAACCACAGCCAGTTGTTGCGGGGATAGGTGTCGTCGCCGACCACCTCGGCCAGGTAGTCGATCACGCGGGCCTGGACGGGCGCATCGAGCCTGTCCCACAGCCAGGGGCGCGTCGCGTCGAGCGACAGCGCGATCGAGGCGGCCTCGACCTTGGCCTGGCTGTGTTCGGTGGGGCGCACCCAGCGATGGGGCGAGGCGGGGTCGACGCCGTCGTCCACGCCCTGCGCGTACCAGGCGGCCAGCCCCAGCGGGTCACGGCCTTGCAGGCCGGCCAGCCGGAATCCGGCGAGCAGAAACGTGCGGGCGAAACCCTCCAGGCCATCCACGTCGTGTCCGTAGCCGCCCACCGCGCCCGGGATGTAGATGCGGCCGTGTCCCGGCGCCGCGTACGGACGGACCGCGGTGAGCAGCGTGTCGGCGTAGCGCTCCCACCGCTGTCGCGGCCAGCTGTGCGTGGACGTGTCGTCCATCGTGCCTCCTCGGCTGCGGGTCCTTTGATGGTGCAATAGGGAACATAATAGTACATCGATGTGCCGCCGGGCTGGCGCGTCCAGATCGGTTCCGCGTCGCTTGATGGCCAGCGGGAATGGGGGGACGATGGCGGATCGCCACGGAGCGCGTGAACTTGCGAATCTGTATCTTGATGTGCGTTATTGTGCTAGCGTGATCGTACCAACGATCACGGAGGCGTCTCGGGGCGGAACGCGCAGGATCGACTGACCCCTCCACCATCCACGCGAAGGAGACAAGGACATGAGGAAAGGCAAGCTGTTGGCCACCACGGCGGTCGTGGCGGTTCTGGCGATGGCCATGGCGGGGTGCAGCAGCACGTCCTCGCCCACGACCCCGGCCGGCACGACGTCGGCGACCGGGCCGGTCACGCTGACGATGTCCGGATGGTCGCTCTCGACCACGCCGGAGTTCCAGACGTTGGTGAACGGGTTCAAGACAAAACAACCCAACGTCACCATCACCATCAAGGAGTACGACCCCAACACCTACGAGCAACTGCTGCTCACGGATATGACCGCCAAGAAGGCGCCTGACATCATCACGATCAAGCAGGCCAAGTACACGTACCAGTGGGCCACCGCGGGCCAGCTGATGGACATCACCGATCTCGTGTCGGCGTTGCCGAGCTCGGTCAGCGGCGCGGGGTCGTATGCCGTCAACGGCAAGAACTACGGCATGCCGTACCGGCAGGATTCCTGGCTGTTGTTCTACAACAAGGACCTGTTCACCAAGGCCGGCGTCACCCCGCCGAACGGGCAGTGGACGTGGACGGACTACGTGAACGCGTCCAAGCAGGTGACGACGGCGCTCAAGGCGGCCGGTGTCAACGCCAAGGGCGACTACCAGCATTCCTGGCAGTCGACCACGCAGGGGTTCGCGAATGCGCAGGGCGGCGAGCTGGACAACCCGTCCGGCAAGTTCTTCTCCGGTGACTATTCGTACATGCTGCCGTACTACCAGCGCTCGCTCGATCTGCAATCCAGCGGCGCGCAGGAGACGCGCGGCAACATCACGACCAACAAGCTCACCTATCAGGCCCAGTTCGGCAAGCAGTCGGCCGCGATGATGCTCATGGGGTCGTGGTACATCGCCACGCTGACCACGCAGCAGGCCAGCGGCGATGCCGATCAGTTCACGTGGGGCATCGCCCCGGCTCCGCAGGTCGATTCATCGACGGTTTCGATGCCGGTCACGTTCGGTGATCCCACGGGCATGGGCATCAATGCGAATATCGACCCGGCCAAGGCGCAGGCGGCCAAGGATTTCTTGAACTACGTGTCGTCGCAGGATGCCGCGCTCGCGCTCGCGGGCATCGGCATCACGCCCGCCATGTCCTCGGATGCCGTCACCCAGGCCG
>WRGV01000009.1 GCA_009787035.1 Propionibacteriaceae bacterium
TTCACCGGCCAGGACGCCGACCTGGCCCGCTACGGGCGGGCACACGGCGGCAAGCGCGAGACGCGCAAGGAGATCGGCCTGCTGGCGGCGCTGCACCCGCACGTCTTCAGCTGCGCCACGTCCCCGTCGCTGCACGCGCACTACCTGGCCGCGGCGATGCGCATGCTCGACTTCGAGTCGGGCACGTCGCTCATGGTCACGTACACCCCGTGCGACACCGAGAACGGCTTCGCCGAGGATCTGTCCAACAAGCGGGCCCGGCTGGCGGTCGAGTCGCGCATGACGCCGCTGTTCGTCCACGATCCGACGGCGGGGCAGACGCTGCCCGAGCGCTTCAGCCTGGACGGCAACCCGGATATCGACAAGCTGTGGTCGACCAGCACGGTGCAGTACGTGGACGAGAACGGCAAGACGGCGCTGTTGACGACGCCGCTGACCCCGGCCGAGTTCGCCCTCGGCGAGGTGCGGTTCTCGAAGCACTTCCACCCGCTGCCCGCCGACGCCGACGCGGTGCCGATCGCCGAGTACATCGAGCTGAGCGACGAGCAGCGCATCGGCAAGACGCCGTTCGTGTACGCGACCGACAAGGATCGCCTGCTGATCAAGGTCGCCGTGGATTCGCCGGTCGTCTCGCTGGTCGAAGACCGCAAGCACTACTGGCAGACGCTGCAGTTCCTGGCCGGTGTCGGCGCCGCCCCCGCGGGCGACCCCGAGCTGGCGGCCAAGTTTGCGGCGCTGCAGGCCGAGTACGACCAGGCCGTCGCCGACCGCGAGGCCTCGATGGACGCCATCGCTTCGGCCATGGTCAAGCTCGTGACGGCCAAGGATCCATCCACCGTCCAGGTGGCGATCCCGGGCTTGGGCCTGGGGTCTGCGTCCGGGGCCCCGGCGAAGGCTCCCGCGCCGGTTGCCGCTGCGCCGGCGTCCGCACCCGCGGCGTCCGCAAGCTCTGCGAAACCACCCATCTGGATCGACCCGGCCGACGAGCCGCGCTGCACCGACTGCGGCACCTGCTACCAGGACCTGCCGGCGTTCTTCGAGCGCACGACGATCCTGGTCGATGGCGAGGCGCGCCCGGTGGCGCACTTCAAGCCGGGCAGCCTGGACGGCGTGGCGATCACACCCGACCTGCAACGGAAGATGGACAAGGTCCGCGACACCTGCGATTCGGAGATCATCCAGTGAGCACCACGACCGTGAACAACGACCTGCGCGCGTACCTCGATGCGCAAAAGACGATGGACGCCGCGATCGACACCGTGGCGCAGCTGGAGTCGTCCGACGCCGTGCGCGTCTATCAGGCCCAGCGCGAGGTGCTGAACGAGCAGTTGGACGAGGATCCGAGCGTGTTCCAGGGGCTGTTCGTGCGGGCCGGCATCCAGACGGTGGTGTCGGCGTTCCGCGCCGGCAAGCCGCTCTCGCGCGAGTTGACCGAGCAGCTGTGGCAGACGCTGCTGGACGGCGGCGACGGTGCGACCACGTTCCAGCGGTTCTTCTGGACGCTGCCGGTGGGGCGCAAGCGGCTGTTCATCAACGCGGTGGACGACTACCTGTCCGACCGGTATCCGATGTTCAAGGGCCTGTCGCGGGCCTGGCCCGCCCAGAGCGGCATCGGGCCGCGCATCCGCGGGGCCGAGGAACGCGGCCACGATTTCAAGCTGGTCAACACCGGGTATCTGGGCTATCTGGACGAGGGCTATACGCTGCGCGAGGTCGAGCTGTTCGTGTGGCTGGAGGCCATCCGCGACAAGCAGTGCGAGGAGGCCACCTGCGAGCTCGGCAAGCTGATCGGCGGACGCACGACGGGTGGCTGCCCGGTGCAGATCCACATCCCGGTGATGTTCGACCTGATCGGCCAGGGCAAGTTCGAGCAGGCGCTGGCCATGCTGGAGGGCTGCAACCCGCTGCCCGACGTGACCGGGCGCGTGTGCCCGCAGGAGCTGCAGTGCGAGGGCGTGTGCATCCACAAGCACCCGATGTCGATCGGGCAGGTGGAGTGGTTCCTGCCCGAATGGGACAAGGTCGCGCACCCCGGGCAGGCCGTCAAGCGGCTGGAGGGCACGCCCGATCCGTGGCAGGTCGCCGCGAAGGCCCCGGTCGCGATCGTGGGCTCCGGGCCGTCCGGACTGATCAACGCGTATCTGCTGGCGCGGGCCGGCTACCCGGTCACGGTCTTCGAATCCTTCCACGCGCTGGGCGGTGTGCTGCGCTACGGCATCCCGGAGTTCCGGCTTCCCAACGAGCTGATCGATGACGTCGTCGAGAAGATCAGGCTGCTCGGCGGCAAGTTCGTCACCAACTTCGTCGTCGGCAAGACGGCGACGCTGGACGACCTCAAGGCGGCCGGTTTCGCGGCGGTCTTCGTCGGGTCGGGCGCGGGCCTGCCGAAGTTCATGCAGGTGCCGGGCGAGGAGCTGCTGGGCGTCATGAGCGCCAACGAGTTCTTGACCCGCGTCAACCTGATGCACGCCAACCTGGACGACTACGCGACCCCGCTGCCCGAGGTGGCCGGCAAGCACGTGCTGGTCATCGGCGGCGGCAACACGGCGATGGACGCGGCGCGCACGTCGCGTCGGCTCGGCGGCCACGTGACGATCGTCTACCGGCGCACGCGCGCCGAGATGCCCGCCCGTGTCGAGGAGCTGGAGCATGCGCTGGAGGAGGGTATCGAGCTGGCGGTGCTGCGCTCGCCGAGCAGCTTCACCGGCGACGAGCAGACGCACTTCGTGACGCATGCGGTGTGCGACGTGATGGAGCTGGGCGAACCGGATGCGTCCGGACGCCGCCGCCCCGTCGCGACCGGGCGCGAGGAGGTGCTGGACGCCGATCTGGTGATCATGGCGCTGGGCAACTCGACCAACCCGATCATCAAGGATTCGCAGCCCGATCTGGGCACCACCAAGTGGGGCACGATCGACCTCGCGCGGGCCGACTCGCAGGAGACGACCAAGGCGGGCATCTACTCCGGTGGCGACGCCACCCGGGGCGGCTCGACGGCCATCAACGCGGCCGGCGACGGCCAGGCGGCGGCGCGCGAGATCGAGGCGGCGCTGGAGGCGGCCGAGGTCGAGGACGTCGCGGGGCTGGTCGCCAAGGCGGCGGCGTACACCCAGCGGGCGAGTGAACTGCCGGTCATCGTGGCCAAGCGGAACCTCAGCCTCGGAATCGAGGAGTTCGAGGTGCGCGCCCCGGCGATCGCCTCGGCGGCCAAGGCCGGGCAGTTCGTCCGCGTGCTGGCACAGCCGAAGGGGGAGCTGATCCCGCTGACGCTGGCCGATTGGGACGCCGCCAAGGGGACGATCACGCTGGTCGTGCAGGCCATGGGCGCCTCGTCGCTGCAGATCAACCAGATGTCGGTGGGCGATGCCTTCGTGGGTATCGCCGGGCCGCTCGGGCTGCCGTCCAAACTCGACACGATCGGTGCGGACGAGACGGTCGTGTTCACCGCGGGCGGGCTGGGCCTGCCGCCGGTCTACCCGATCGCGCGCGAGCATCTGCGCCTGGGCAACCACGTGACGCTGATCTCGGGCTTCCGCTCACAGAGCCTGATGTTCTGGACGGGCGAGGGTGAGCGCGTGCCACAGTTGCAGGCCGAGTTCGGCGACCTGCTGGACGTGGTGTACACCACCGACGACGGGTCGTTCGGCACGCCGGGCTTCGTGACGGTGCCGCTCAAGGACATGCTCGACGCCGACAAGGCGGGCACTTCGGTGCGCCGCGTCGCGGAGGTCACCACCATCGGCCCGCCGATGATGATGCGCAACGTCGCCCTGCTGACCAAGGATTACGGCACGCCCACGGTGGCCAGCCTGAACTCGATCATGGTCGACGCGACTGGCATGTGCGGGGCCTGCATGGTGCCCGTGGTCGTGGACGGCAAGCTGGTGCGCAAGCACGCCTGCATCGACGGCCCCGAGATCGACGCCCACGCCATCGATTGGGACAAGTTCCTGCCGAGGTTCAAGCTGTTCGCCAAGCAGGAGGCGGTGACCAAAGCCGCCGCCGGATTCGTGGCCCCACCCAGGTAGGGTGTGCGCTCCGGCTCCGGAGGACGCTCGTCACAGCACCGTTCCACGCGCCGGATCGCTGCGCGATCTTATCCGGCGCGCTCCACTCGACGACCTCGCATCCCGGCGCTCCGGGCAAGCCCGGACCGCAGCGGGCAGCTCGGCCGACGTGCTGTTCGTGAGCGTCCGCCTGCGCCTGCGCGCACACCCATCAGCCGTGGACCCGTGAGCGCGGGGTGTCAAGAGGCAGACGAGCGTCCCCTGCACCGGAGCGCACACACCAGAGTCAGGATGCGCGACGATCCCGCAGGCGGCCGTACCAGCTCAGCGGCAGCGGCATGACGCGGTCGCCGATCGGGCGGCCGAAGTACGTGCCCAGGCTGGCGCCGGCGGCGATGGCCAGCGCCATGGCGGCGGCGCTGCCGACCAGCCCCCAGCCCCGTCCGGGGTCGGCGGCGACGGTGGGCGTGCCGACGATGGCGAGCAGGCCCTGGTACAGCGTCAGGCCGGGCACGAGGGCGACGACCGAGGCGTTGACGACCGCGAAGCCGGGCACGTTGGTGTGGCGCACGAGCAGCGTGGCGACGAAGGCGGCCACGCCGGCGCCCAGGAAGCAGGCGAATGCCATGCGCACACCGGCGGCCAGCGCCATCGAATAGCCGAACCAGGCGAGCAGCGCGGCCCCCACGGTGAGGGCCAGCGTGCGCCAGTTGACGAAGCTGCCGGCGATCCAGACGGCGGCGGACGCGGTCGCGGCGGCGTACTGGATCGGGGGTGCGGCCAGCGCGAACGGGTTGGGGTTGATGTAGACGAACAGGCCCGTCCGGTTGGCCAGATCGAGCCCGGTGAACAGGCCGATGACGATGCCCGCGGTCTCCAGGCCCACCTGCAGCAGCCGCGCCGTGGCGGTCACGTAGAAGCCGTCGATGGCGTCCTGCATCGCGGCGACGAACTTCATGCCCAGGACCAGCTGGAAGATGCAGCCCACGGCCGCCAGGGTGGGCGACAGGCCCACCAGAAAGTCGGGCGTGCCGCCGCGGTTGATCCATGAGATGAGCGCGGCCAGGGCGACGGCGAACCAGCCGCCGGCCAGCTGCTGGAAGAAGCGCGGCACGCCGAGGCGGTCGAGCCCGGCGATCAGCCGGTTGAGCACGACGCCCGCGATCAGGGCCAGCAGCAGCACGCGGGGCGAGGTGCTGTACAGCAGTTGGACGGTGGCGCTGATCGAGCCGGCGGCGATCCAGGCCAGCCAGGTGGGGTACGGCTCGCGCGCGTGCACGATCTGCTCGAAGCGCGCGACCGCGGCGTCCAGGGCCAGCCCGTCCTGGATGCGGTACACCAGCTTGTTGACCGCGTGCACCTTGGTCAGGTCGGGCACGGTGGGCGTCACGGTGCGCATCGCCGTGACGGGCAGCAGGCCGTTTCCTGGTGAGTACGAGGCGGTGATGGCGAACGTGGTGATGTCGATCTGCGCGTCCGCCAGCCCGTAGGCCCGACAGACGCGGCGCATCGTGGCGATGGTGTCGTTGACGCTCATGCCGTTGGCGGACATCAGCTCGCCGACGCGCATGGCCAGCTCCACCGCCAGGCCCTCGGCGGTGGCCGTGAGGTTGCCGCGCCGCACGAGTTCGGCGATGGAGGTCGGCAGTGGCGGCGGGGACGGCGTCGCTGCCGGCTCGTCAGGCGTCGCCGGGCGCTTGCGTTTCACGCGGGCCTCCTCAGGCGTCGCGCAGGCCGCGGGGGTTCATCGACTGCCAGCGCCAGGCGTCGGCGCACATGTCGGCGACGGTCTTGGTGGCCGTCCAGTCGAGCTCGCGGGCGGCCTTGCCGGCGTCGCAGTAGCACGTGGCGATGTCGCCGGGGCGCCGGGCGACCACGCGGTACGGCACGTCGCGTCCGGTGGCCTGCTCGAAGGCGTGCACGAGCTGCAGCACGGACGTGCCGGTGCCGGTGCCCAGGTTGTAGACGGACACGCCGCCGGGTGCGTGGTTCAGCGCCGCCACGTGCCCGGTGGCCAGGTCGACGACGTGCAGGTAGTCGCGCACGCCCGTGCCGTCCACGGTGTCGTAATCGTCGCCGAACACGTCGAGATGGTCGCGCACCCCGACGGCCACCTGCGTGATGTAGGGCATCAGGTTGAGCGGCACGCCGGCCGGATCCTCGCCGATGAGCCCCGAAGCGTGTGCGCCGACCGGGTTGAAGTACCGCAGCAGGCACACCGACAGCCCCGGGTCGGCCACGGCCGCGTCGCGCAGGATCTGCTCGTTCATGAACTTCGTCCACCCGTACGGATTGGTCAGGCCCACCCCGGTGCGGCTGGTCTCGCGCAGCGGCAGTTCGGACGGGTCGCCGTACACCGTCGCCGACGAGCTGAACACGATGCGGCCCACGTCGTGCGCGCGCATGACGCGCAGCAGGTTGAGCGTCGCGTTCAGGTTGACGTCGTAGTAGCGCAGCGGCTGCGCGACCGATTCGCCGACCGCCTTGAGCCCGGCGAAGTGGATCACGGCGTCGGGGCGCACGTCGGCGAACACGGCGCCCAGCTCCGGGTCGCGCACGTCCATCCGGACGAACCGGATGTGCGCGCCCGTGATCCGCTCGACTCGGCGCACGGCCTCTTCGCTGGAGTTGGACAGGTCGTCCACGATCACCGGCTCNTGCCCGGCGGCCACCAGTTCGACCGCGGTGTGAGTGCCGATGTAGCCGGCCCCGCCGGCGAGTAGGACGCGCATGTCAGCCAGTCTAGAGGATCGGGGCAGGCCCGCATCGATCGGTGGCGGCGTGCGGCATGCGCGCGGAGATGGGCGCGCGATCGGTGGCGGCAGACCCGGTCAATCGGTGTGAGGCGGGCGGCGGGTAGACTCGCTGGAAGTGACGATGAGATGATCACGGCACGTGATCTGACAAGGTCAACAGCCGCCTGGGTGCGGCAGCGAGTGGCTTTCCGGCGAGCGTTCGCGCGCGAAGGCGAGACGCACAATGCGGCGACGCAGAAAGGGACGGGGACGGATGACGGTCTCGGCAGCCATCTTTGGCTCCCGGCACGTGGCCCGCGATGGCGTCATCTGGAACTCCGCGGCCAGCCTGATCTTCGCACTGCAGTCGTACGTGCTGGTGTGGGTCGCCTCGATCACGCTGGGCACCGACCAGGCCGGGATCATGAGCCTGGCCACGGCGCAGGCGTACCTGTTCTGGACGATCGGCGGCTACAGCATGCGCCGGTTCCAGGTTTCGGACGTCGCGCGCAGGTTCTCCTTCGTCGAGTACATCTGGTCGCGGGCCGGCACGGTCGCGGCGATGGTGATCGTGTGCGCGGTGTTCCTGGTGGTCGATCGCCACAGCGGCAATCTGACCGTGGTCGCGCTGGTGACGCTGTTGCGGGTCGTGGACGTCTGCGAGGACGTGGTCTACGGCGAACTGCAGCAGCAGGGCCATCTGCACGCGGCCGGACGCGTGTCGGCCGTCCGGTCGGCCGTGGTCATGGTGGTCTACGGCGTGCTGCTGTTCGTGACGCACGATCTGGTCGTGTCGCTGGTGGTGTCGATCTGCGTGAGTGCCGCGGTGTTGACGCTGGCCGTCACGCTGGTGCGCCCCGCGCTGAGCCTGGGGGGCGACCGCGCCTGTCGGCCGCGCGAGGTGGGCAAGCTGCTGGCGCAGTGCTTCCCGCTGTTCGCCGCCGGCCTGCTGGCGATGTATCTGGCGAACGCGCCGAAGTACGCCATCGAGGCGGCATTGGCCGATCCGAACCGCATGCAGGGCCTGTTCGCGTATCTGGTCATGCCGGTGTTCATCATCAACGTGGTCAGTGGCTTCATCTACAACCCGATGGTCGCGACGATGGCGCATCACTGGCGCGATCGCGCGTTGGGCGCGTTGGGCCGACTGGTCGGACGCGTCGCGGGCACCATCGTGGGCTTGACGATCGTGGCCACCGTGGTGGGCTACTTCATCGGGCCTCCCGTGCTGTCGTTCGTGTTCCACGAGCGTCTCGACCAGTATGCGTGGCAGTTTGCGGTGCTCATGATCGGCGGCGGCATGTCGGCACTGGCCGGATTCGCGACATCGGTGCTGACGGTGCAGCGGCAGCAAGTGTGGGTCTTTGTGTTCAGCGCCGCCGTGTCGCTGGCGTGCCTGATCTGCGCCACGCCCATGGTGGCGCACTGGAGCCTGAACGGTGCGTGCGTGCTGTCGACGCTGATTGCGACGGCGCAGGCGGTGATGTTCACGATCGTGGTGGCTGTGTCGTTCGCGCGCGCTCGGGGCCGTGGAACGGATCGGTATTCACCGGTAAAACCCCAACCGAGGAAGGCTGAACCATGTGCACAGTGAACATCCTGTTGGCTACGTACAACGGTGAGAGTTATCTGGCCGAACAGGTGGCAAGCATCCAGCGGCAGACGCACACCGACTGGCGGCTGCTGATCCGCGACGACGGCAGCACCGATGGCACCGTCGAGCTCGTGCGCGGCCTGGCGGCGGACGATCCCCGCATCCAGATGGTCGACGCGGGCGCGGCGACGCATGTCGGCCCCCATCGCGGCTTCTACGAGCTGGTGCAGGCCGCTCCGGCTGACTTCTACGTGTTCTCCGACCAGGACGACGTGTGGCGCGCCGACAAGCTGGAGGTGCTGTTGGGGGCCGCGAAGTCGTGCGATCCCGCGACGCCGACGATGTGGTACAGCGACGTGGCGGTGGTGGGAGCCGATCTGACGCTGCTGAAGCCCCGCTTGCTCAACGGCGACGGGCATTATCGGGCGATGACGCTGTGCCGCAGCTTCGTCGGCAACTCGGTGGGGGGCATGAGCAGCATGATCAACGCCGCATTGGCGGCGCGTTGGCGCTATGCCGATGTCGGCATGCATGACTCGTACCTGGCCATGCTCGCGCTGGTGCTGGGGCGGTTGGTGTACGTGGATGAGCCGCTCGTGCAGTACCGCCAGCACGGGGGCAACGCGATCGGCGTGGCGCGCACGGACGGCGCGATCGACGCGGTCGGCCAGTTCTGGGACTTGGTCGAGGCGTCCTGGGCGCGCGTGGCGAGCGTGCTGGCAGGCTATTCGGACGCGATTGGCGCCCGGCAGCAGGCCCAGATGCGCGACTTTCTCGTGCTGAGCCACGGCAACCCGCTGCGTCGGCTGGCCGTCGTTGCGCGGAACCGGTACCGCCGGGCCACCGCGACGCAGACCTGGATCGCGCGCGTCCTGCTGGTCACCGGCGCCGGTCGCCGCGCAGCCCGGACCCGCCGACGGGCGCGGTGAGCGCGCGTGCAGGTAGGGACGGACGTGGGGTGAGCCTGGCCAGCCTGCGGCGTGTCCATTGACGCATGCGGTATCGTGACACGGTGCCTATCGCCGACACCGCCATCATTGTGCCTGCCCATAACGAGGCGGCCGTGATCGAGGCGACCATCCGCGAGGTGCGCGAGGTGTTCGCGCACGTGATCTGCGTCGACGACGGATCGAGCGACGACACGTCAACGCAGGCCCGGCAAGGCGGTGCGCGGGTGTTGCGGCATCCGGTCAACCTGGGGCAGGGGGCGGCGCTGCAGACTGGCATCGAGTACGCGCTGACACTGCCGGTCGAGTACTTCTGCTCGTTCGACGCCGACGGCCAGCACCGCGTGGAGGACGTCGTGGCGATGCGCCAGCGCATGGTGGACGATCCGGTGGACATCGTGCTGGGCTCGCGCTTCCTCGGTCACGACCCCAAGGACATGCCGCTGGGCAAGCGCCTGCTGCTGCGCGGGGCCGTCCGCTTCGCCAATGCGACATCGGGGGTCAAGCTCACCGACGCCCACAACGGGCTGCGCCTGTTCAACAGGCATGTGGCGCAGACGATCGACCTGCAAGAGCCGGGCTATCAGCACGCGTCCGAGTTCGTGGCTCGCATCCATGAGCTGGGCTACGCCGTGGCCGAGATGCCGGTGACCATCCGGTACACCGAGTATTCGTTGCAGAAGGGGCAGTCGATGATGAACGCCGTCAACATTGCGGCTGACACGCTCGTATCGAAGGCGGTGCACCGATGAACCCCACCTTGGTGATCCAGATCCTGCTGGTTGCGGCCATCGTGGTGGCCATGGTGCGGCTGATCACGCATACGTCGGTGCGGACGCGCGCGTGGGCCAAGATCCTGGGGCTGTTGTTCACGGTGTTCGCGGTGCTCGTGGTCATCTTTCCCGATTGGACGGGCAAGATCGCGCATCTGGTCGGCGTCGGCCGTGGCACTGACCTGTTGCTGTACTGTCTGGTCATCGTCGTCTTGACGTCGATGATCAACACGAGCCTGCTTCGGCAAAGCGAGCAGCGCCGGTTCGCCAAGGTGGTGCGCCAGCAGGTGCTGTTCCAAGCGCGCATGGAGGATATGCTCAGCCGAGAAGACGACGGCACACAGGTTTGACGGTCAGGATTGACCAATCAGCTGGCTGCGGGGCGAAGGGGGAGCGGGCCGCATGGGCGATGATGTGGACGTTGACGATATTCAACGATGGCTGCTGAAGATACTCGAAGACGTCAAGGCGGTGTGCGACCGGCACGACATTCGGTTCTGCCTGGCCTGGGGCAGCCTGCTGGGGGCGATCCGCCATCACGGGTTCATCCCGTGGGACGATGACATTGACATCATGATGACGCGCGCCGATTATGAGCGCTTCTTCGCCGTTCGCGACGAATTGGGGCCGGATTACATGATTCAGGATTGGCGCACCGAGCCGGAGTATTGGAACTTCCATCCGAAGGTGCGGTTGCTGTCTCCCAAGCCGTACACCGAAGAGATGATCGCCGACGTGACGACGCGCAACGGCATGTTCCTGGACATTTTCCTGCTGGATGAGGTGCCGGCGCCGACGTCGCTGTCGCAGTTCGCGATCTCGGCGCTGCTGGCGGGCGCGCGAGTGGTGCTGTCGGCGAAGCAGTACGGCCACAACGACCCGCATGCGATCGTGCGCGCGCTGAGCTACGGAGCTCGCCTCGTGCGCAAGTCGACGCTGGCGAAGGTGATGTTGTGGGGGGCGACGCGGTGGGACGGCGCGGGATGCCGGTGGATGGTCTGCTACGGCGGCGATCTGCGTCACCGTCGGCGCGCGGTGCCGGCGGCGACCTATCGCGATCTGATCCAGGTGCCGTTCGAGCATACGCAGATGCCGGTGCCGCGGGAGTACGACCGCCTGCTGCGCAGCCGCTACGGCAACTATCTGCAGCTGCCGCCTGTCGCGCAGCGCGTCCACACGCACACGTTCGTGCCCAATCTGGATCAGCCGGGCCAGCCCGACGCGAGCTGAGCCTGCGGACGGCGCCGTCATGAGGGTTCTCATCTTCTCCGCGCAGTACCTGCCCAGCGTGGGCGGCGTCCAGCGCTACACGCACAGCCTGGCGCGGCAGTTGGTGAGCGATGGGCATCAGGTGACCATCGTGGCTAGCCAGATGCCAGATACGCCGTGGCGCGAGGTGGACGAAGGCGTCGAGGTGCTGCGCGTGCCGTCCTGGCTTCCGGTGGGCGGACGGCTGCCGGTGCCGAAGCCGGGACGGCGGTTCCGGGCCGTCATGGGGCCCGTGTGGCGCCGCTCGTACGATGTCGCGTTGGTGAACACCCGGTTCTGGCCGCTGTCGGTGTGGGCGGTGTGGCAGTGTCGGCGCCACGGCATTCCCACGATCGTGCTGGAGCACGGCTCCGGATACCTGTCGCTGGGCGGATCCATGCTGGATCTGGCGGTGCACGCGTACGAGCGCGGCGCGCTGTGGCTGGTGGCGCGGGCGCGTCCGGTGTTCTATGCGGTGTCGGCGAGCGCATCCGGGTGGCTGCGCCGACTCGGCGTGACCGCGCGCGGGGTGCTGTGCAATGCGGTGGACGTGGCCACGGTGCGCGCGGCCGCAGCCGATGCGGGCATCGATCTTCGCGGTCGGCTCGGGTTGGCGGACGGACAGCTGGTGATCGCGTACGCGGGCCGGTTGATCCCTGACAAGGGGCTGCGCGAGCTGGTGGAGGCGATGCCCGCGGTGCGGGCGGCGGTTCCGGACGCCGTGCTGGCGTTGGTCGGGGATGGCCCGCTGCGGCAGGAGGTCGAGGACGCAGCCGCAGCGCCGGACTCGGGGGTGTGCTGGCTGGGTGAGCTGTCGCATGACGACACGATGGCCGTGCTGGCTCAGTCCGACGTGGTGTGCCTGCCGTCGTACTCGGAGGGCTTCGCGACGGTGGTACTGGAGGCCGCTGCCCTGGGCACGCCGATCGTGAGCACGCGGGTGGGCGGTGCGGTGGATGTCATCGTGGACGACGGCCACGGCCTGCTGATGGACGACCACGGGCCGGCGACCATCGCGGCCGCGCTGACGCGCGCGCTGTCGGACGCACGGTGGCGCGCGGAGGCGAGTCGGCACGCGTCCGAACGCGTCGGCATTGAGTTCACCTGGAAACGAACCGCTGAGCGGTTCCTGGCCGCGGCCCGCGCCCTGCGTCCCTGACGCGTGAACGGTCGCCGTCTGCGCCCCTGAGCCCCGCGTGACGGGGTGTTACACTGCAAGGACGCGCACGCCTGTCGGCGCGCCGAGGCGAGGGGGCAATCAGTGAACGTCGGGCTCGTGATCGCAGGGGGCTCAGGGCATCGTATGCACCAGGACATTCCCAAGCAGTTCATCCACATCGACGACAAGCCGGTCATCGTCTACACGCTGGAGGGTTTCGAGCGGCATCCGAAGATCGACGCCATCGAGGTGGTCTGCATCGACGGATGGCATGAGATGCTGTGGGCCTACGCCAAGCAGTTCGGCATCACCAAACTGCGGGGCATCGTCAGCGGTGGCGCGACCGCCCAGGAGTCGATCCGTAACGGTGTCGAGGCGCTGAGCGATGTGTGCGCCGATGACGACATCGTCGTGGTGCACGACGGCATCCGTCCGATGCTCGACTCCGATGTGCTGTCCGACGTGATCGTGACGTGCGAGCGCCACGGCAACGGGGTCACCTCGCTGCCGTACAACGAGCAGATCTTCATCGCCGACGATGACGAGTCGACGACGCGCTTCATCCCCCGTGAGACGCTGCGTCGGGTGAGCACGCCGCAGGCGTACCGGTTCGGCCTGCTGCGCGACCGGTACCGCGAGGCCTTCGCGAAGGGCGTGGGCATCTCGGGATCGTCGTACACCAACACGATGATGGTCGAGCTGGGCGAGCGGCTGTATTTCGCGGCCGGGTCGGAGCGCAACATCAAGCTGACCACGCGCGAAGACCTCGACCTGTTCCGTGCTCAGCTGCACTCGTCCCATGGGAGCTGGCTGAAATGAGTGCCGGGCTCGCCGACCACGCGCTGTACCAGGCCGATGTCGCGGCCGTCGTGGGCCTGCCGCTCGACTGGTCGAGCCTGAGCGGCAAGACGGTGTTGGTCACCGGCGCCTCGGGCATGATCGGCTC
>WRGV01000010.1 GCA_009787035.1 Propionibacteriaceae bacterium
CCGGCTCGTCGGTCAGCCGGTCGTCGGGGTAGTACTTCGGCCCCGGCGGCAGCAGGCCGACCAGCACATCGGCGACCTCGTCGATCTGCTCGCCCGACACGGCCGAACACGGCACGATGTGCGCCCACTCGACGCCGACCTTCTGCGCCAACGCCTCGATCGACAGCAGGTGGCGGCCCATCCGCGTCGGCGAGACCAGATCCGACTTCGTGGCCAGCGCCACCAGCTGGGGGCGGTGCGAGCCCAGCGCCGCGATCTCGCGCAGCAGGAACTCATCGCCCGGGCCGACGTGCTGGTCGGCGGGCAGGCAGACCCCGATCACGTCGACCTCGCCCCACGTGTCGCGCACCAGGTCGTTGAGCCGCTCCTGCAGCAGCGCCCGCGGCTTGGACAGCCCGGGCGTATCGATCAGCACCAGCTGGGCGTCGGGACGGGTCACGATGCCGCGCACGGCGTGGCGGGTGGTCTGGGGTTTGGACGACGCAATCGCCACCTTCTGCCCCACCAGCGCGTTGGTCAGCGTCGACTTGCCGGCGTTGGGACGGCCCACCAGGCAGGCGAAGCCGGACCGAAAGGGGACAAACTCGGCGCCATCGGCCGGCTCGGGGCCCCCATCGGCGGTGTGGGCGTCGCTGGGTGCGAGTTTGTCCCACTCCGCGCCGGCCCCGTCGGCAGCTTCCAGTTTGTCCCAATCCACGACGGCCTCAGGCTGGCTCATCTGGCTCCTCAGTATCGGGGGCCTGGCGCACCACGATGGTGCCGACCCGGTTGCGACGCCCGCCCGCCTCATCGGCGGTGAACGTCAGCCCTTGCCAGGTGGTGGTCGATCCGGCGATCGGCACCATGCCCAGCTGCTTGGCCATCAGGCCCGAGACGGTCTCGACATCCTCGTCGTCGAGCTCGCGGCCGAACAGTTCGCCCAGCTCATCCAGCGGCATGCGCACCGGCACGCGGAACCCCGGGCCCGTGCCGTCGTCGGCCAGCGGCGTCGCCACGACCGGCTCGGCATCGTACTCGTCGGTGATCTCGCCGACGATCTCTTCGAGGACATCCTCGATGGTGGCCAGCCCGGCCATGCCACCGAACTCGTCCACGACGATCACCATGTGCGCACGGGTGCGCTGCATCTCGTGCAGCAGCTCGTCGGCGGGCTTCGAGTCGGGCACGAACGTCGCCGGGCGCATCAGCGTGTGCACATGCTCGCGACGCTCGGCGTCGGGGTCCATGTGGATGCGGCGCAGCAGATCCTTGACGTAGAGCAGCCCCCGCACATCGTCCAGGTCGGCGCCAACCACCGGGATGCGGCTGAACCCGCTGCGCAGCGCCAGCGAGATGGCTTGCCGCAGTGTCGCATCGGCCTGCACGTAGACCACGTCGATGCGCGGCACCATGACCTCGCGCACCAGCGTGTCACCCAGCTCGAACACCGAGTGGATCATGTCGCGCTCGTCGTGCTCGATGACATCGGACGCCTCGGCCATATCGACCAGCTCGCGCAGCTCGGCCTCCGAGCTGAACGGACCCTCGGCGTAGCCTTTGCCGGGCGTCAGCGCGTTGCCGATCAGGATCAGCGTCTGCGCCAGCGGACCGAAGACCGTCGTCAGCGCCGTCAGGATGCGCGCGCTGCGCAGCGCCACGGTGTCGGCGTGCTGGCGGCCCAGCGTGCCGGAGCCCACGCCCCACACGATGAACCAGAACAGCACGAGGACGACGCCCGATATCGTCAGGCGCTCCCACAGCTGGTCGAAGTGGTCGAACACGACCGACGCGGTCAGCAGCGCCGCCACCACCTGGCAGATCAGCCGCAAAAGCATGGCGGTGTTGACGTACGGCGCCCGGTCGGCCGCGATGTCGGCGACCAGCGCCCCGGAGCGGCCACGCTGCTCGGACAGGACCGCCGCCCGCGCCCGCGACATCACGGCCAGCGCCGCCTCCACGGCCTTCAGCAGCGCCGCGGCGACGGCGAGCACCACCGCCACCGCCAGGTGGAGCCATTCGGTCTGGGACACGCGTTCCTATCGGATCAAAATCTCCGGACGCCAGTCGGCGCCGGACTAGGCCATTCTACCGGGCACTGCCCGTGCCTTTCTCGCCCACGATCCCGCGCCGAGCATTCGCCGCAGCCGACGCACCCACGTCCGGGATCACCGGCTCGCGTTCCAGTCGGCGATCAGGCGATCGTTGAGCGCGAACATCACGGCGTGTTCGGAGGGTTCGGCGTGGTCGTAGCCCAGCAGGTGCAGGATGCCGTGCACCGTCAGGTACTCGATCTCCTGGCGAGTGGTGCGCCCGTTGCGCGCCGCCTGGCGGGCGGCCACGACCGGGCACACCAGGATGTCGCCGAGCAGGCCGCGCGGCGCCGGCTCGTCGTCGGCCGGGGCGCGCAGCTCGTCCATCGGGAAACTCAGCACGTCGGTGGGCCCGGTATGGTCCATGAACGTCTCGTTGTAGGTCGTGATGGTCGGCTCGTCCACCAGCACGATGGACAGGTCGGCCAGCCGGTGGATGCGCATCGTCTTCAGGACGAAACGGGCCAGCCGTTCCAGTGCCTGCTCGTCGACCAGCTCGCCGGACTCGTTGTTGACGTCGATCATGCGCCCCTCCTGTAGCCGCCGGAGACGGTCTGCGCCAGGCTGGCCTCGTAGCGGTCGTAGGCGGCGACGATGCGCCCCACGAGCTTGTGGCGCACCACGTCCGCATTGGTCAGCGTGCAGAAGCTGATGTCGTCGATGTCGTTGAGGATGTTGCGCACCTCGCGCAGGCCCGACTTCTGCCCGTTCGGCAGGTCGATCTGCGTGATGTCGCCGGTGACGACGATCTTCGACCCGAAGCCGAGCCGGGTCAGGAACATCTTCATCTGCTCCATCGACGTGTTCTGCGCCTCGTCCAGCACGATGAACGCGTCGTTGAGCGTGCGCCCGCGCATGTACGCCAGCGGGGCGACCTCGATGACGCCGCTGGTCAGCAGCTTGGGCACCTGGTCGGGGTCGAGCATGTCGTGCAGGGCGTCGTAGAGGGGACGCAGGTACGGGTCGATCTTGTCCGACAGCGTGCCGGGCAGGTAGCCGAGCCGCTCGCCCGCCTCGATGGCCGGGCGGGTCAGGATGATCCGGTTGACGTGTTTGCGCTGCAACGCCTGGACGGCCTTGGCCATCGCCAGATAGGTCTTGCCGGTGCCGGCCGGGCCGATGCCGAAGACGACGGTGTGCTGGTCGATCGCATCGACATAGCGCTTCTGGTTGAGCGTCTTGGGACGGATGGTGCGCCCGCGCGTCGACAGGATGTTCTGCGTCAGCACGTCGGCCGCATGCGCGTCGGAGTCGCGCGTGATCGACACGAGCCGCTCCACGGCGTCGGACGTCATGCCTTGTCCGGTGCGGATGATCGTGACCATCTCGCCCAGGGTGGCCTCGGCCAGCGCGACGTCCTCGGGCGACCCGGTCAGCGTGATCTGGTTGCCGCGCACCAAGATGTCGGCGCCCAACTCGCGTTCCAGGATGCGCAGGAAGCTGTCCCGCGGCCCCACCACATTGACCATGCCCAGCGAGGACGGCACGCTGACCACGCGCACCGTCGGCGTCTGGTCGGGAACTTCGGTTGGCAGGCTCAGGATCGTCGCACCTTTCTCAACGCTGCTCACCGGACGACATCCGGCGTCGCTTCTTCAGCCATGCTACCTTCCGCACCCGGGGACACGCCCACCGATTGCTCAAGGCTGCGGTCGAGCAGCGGCAGCGAGCGCAGCGCATGCTCCAGGTGCCAGTTGACGAAGGCGGCGACCAGGCCGTCCACCTCGTGTTGCGTGGCCGGATCGGCATCGCGGGTTGCGGACCAGTCGCCGCCCATCAGCTCGCCGAGCAGCCGCCAGGCCGCCAGGGACGGACGGGCCGTCGCCCCGGCCCGGCAGTCGTCGCACACCATGCCGCCGGCCGACGGCGAAAACCAGGCGTGCTGCCCCGCGGCGCCGCAGCGCGCGCAGCCGTCGAGCACCGGGGTGTAGCCCGCGGTCGCCAGGGCGCGCAGCAGGTACGAGTCGAGGATCATCGGGGCCGGGCGCACGCCGTCGTTCGTCCCCTGGCTCAGCGCGTGCAGGGCACCCAGGAGCAGCCGGAACTGCCGGGGAGCGGGCGCACCCTCCTCTGCGACCAGGCGATCGGCCGTCTCGACCATGACCTCCCCGGCCGTGAACCGCTGGTAGCTCGCGGCCAGCGGCGCGCCGTACGCGTGCAGCGCCTCGACCTGCGCGACGACGTCGAGGGTGCGCCCGCGCGCGAACTGCACATCGACGTGGCTGAAGGGCTCCAGCCGTCCGCCGATGCGGCTGGACGTGCGCCGCACCCCGCGGGCCACCGCCCGCACCTTCCCGTTGGAGCGGGTCAGCAGCGTGACGATGCGATCGGCTTCGCCCAGCTTGTACGCGCGCAGCACAATGGCTTGATCCCGATAGGTCGGCATGGTGCTTCCATTGTCCGTCACGACGCGTATGGATGCCCGCAGGCGCGATGCGGCGTCAACCACGAAAAACCCGCTGTATCCCACAGTCAGCGACGGGCCGGTATATGCTCTGAGCAGATTTGCAGTTCCCACTCCCCGTCGGATTGCTTCTCAATCGACCGCCCCAGGACTGCAGCATCGTATAACAGGGTAAATCATGGATCATGCATCAATTGAACGTTGTCAGCATGCGATAAATGTCGATCTGGCTACGTTGAATGCGGCTGCGGCTGAGTGGGGTTTCACCGCGGGACAGCTCTTGGCGGGGGCAGTTTGCCTCTGCCACACACGGCTTGCCGACACCGCAAACTACACGCTCGGATTGGCCCGCGACGGCGCCGTCTGGCCCGTCGCCATCAGCGTGGACACCGNCGCCCCGGCCCGGGAAGCTCTCGACGCGATCGTCCGAACACTGGCCGACGCACAGGCCGATTCGGACGCCGTGGGGCGCAGCTACGCGCTGCTGCTCGGCACCGCGCAGGACGAGGACGTGCTCGCCGCGGCGCTGGCCACCGGCAACACGGCGGTCGAGATCGGCACCGAACCGATGCCGGGGGCCGACGATGACAGCCCCGCCGTCCGCTCGCTGTTCTGCCCCCCGGCCCACACCGCGCAGCAGATGCACTGCCGGCACCTGCAGCTGGAGACGTTCCTGGCCGGGCTGCTCGCGCACCCGCAGTGGCCGGTCGCCGCGCTGCCGCTGGCGTCGCAGGCCGAGCACGACGTGATCGCCCGCGCCAACGACACGGCGATCGGCTTCAGCGACGACCGGTGCATCCACGAGCGCTTCGAGGACGTCGTGCGACGCAGCCCCGACGCGCCCGCGCTGGTCTACCGGGGCGAGACGCTCACCTATGACGGCCTCAACCGGATGGCCAACCGGCTGGCGCGCGCACTGCAGCAGCAGGGCGCCGGGCCGGGCGCCTTCGTCCCCATCGCGTGCTCGCGCGGATTCGGACTGATCGCCGCGATGCTCGCCGTGCTCAAGACGGGTGCCGCGTTCGTCCCCCTCTCGCTGCAGTACCCCGCCGCCTTCCTGGGCATGATCGTGCAGCAAAGCGGCGCCCGCCTGATCGTCACCGACGACGCCGACCTGCCCGGCACGCTGCCGGGCGGCCTCGCCTGCGTCGATCCCGGCACCGTCCCCGACGGCGACGACGCCGACCTGCCCCGCCCCTGCGGGCTCACGCCGGCCTCCACCGCCGCGCTCATCTTCACCTCCGGCACCACCGGACGCCCCAAGGGCGTGCTGGTGCGCCACAACACCGTCGTCAACTACGGCGAGTTCAACGTGCGCGAGTTCCACATCGACGCGGCCGACGCGATCATGCAGTTCGCGCCGTTCCCGTTCTCGACGGCCATCCTGGAGATCACCGCGCCGCTGTTCGCCGGGGCACGGCTGTGCCTGGTGCCCGATGCCGCCGTCGGCGACCCGCGCGCCTTCTACCAGGAGATGATGCAGGCACAGGCGACGATCCTGCTCGCCCCGCCCGGCTACGTCGGCTACCTGCCCGTGCCGCCCACCATGCGCATCATCGAGACCGGCGCCGCCGAGTGCACGCCGGCGATCTCGGCCAAGATCGTCGCCGCCACCCGCCACGTCAACGCCTACGGCCTGACCGAAGGCTGCGTGCCCCTGGTGTGGCGCGGCTGCGACGGACCGCGCCCGGCCACGATTCCGCTGGGCCGGCCGGTCGCCAACACGCAGGCGCACATTCTGGACGAGGCGGGCCGTGAGTGCGCGCTGTACGTGCCGGGCGAGCTGTGCGTCACGGGGCTGTGCGTGTCCGACGGCTACCTCGGCGACCCGCAGCGCACGGCGCAGCGGTTCGTCCCCAACCCGTTCGGGACGGGCACCATGCTGCGCACCGGCGACATCGCCCGCTGGAACGGCGACGGCGACATCGAGTACGTGGGCCGCACCGACAACCAGGTCAAGATCCGCGGCATGCGCGTCGAGCTGGAGGAGGTCGAGCGCACGCTCGTGCAGCTGTCCGGCGTCACCGGCGCCGCGGTCATCGCCCGCCCGGCCGCCACCGGCGACCTGCAGCTGGCCGGGTTCGTCACGCCCGCCAGCTGTGACGCCGCCGACCTGCGCCGCCAGCTCTACGACCGGCTGCCCGAGCACAAGGTTCCGTCGCTGATCGTCGCGCTCGACCAGCTGCCGATGACGCCCAACGGCAAGGTCGACAAGGCCGCGCTCGACGCCGCCGTGCCGGGGCGCATCGAGGACGACGAGCCGTCCGGCCCCGCCGAGCAGCTCGTGACCCGCGCGTTCGAGCAGGTGCTGAACCTGTCCGGCCTGGGGGCGCACGCCGACTTCTTCGCGCTCGGCGGCCACTCGCTGTCGGCCGCCATGGCCCTCAACCGCGTCGAGGAGCTGGCCGGGGTGCGCCTGGATCTGGCCGACCTGTTCGCGCACCCCACCGTGGCCCAGTTCGCAACCGCCGTGCAGGACGCGTGCGACCGCCGCGGCGTCACGCTCGGCACGCCCGTCGCACCGGTGCCGCGCGCACCGCGATCAGGACGTTTCCCCATGTCACCGGCTCAGCGTCGCATCTACCTGACCTGCCAGGCGGGCGAGGTGGGCACCGCATACAACATCCCGGTCGCCCTGCAATTCGACGGCATCCTGGACGCCGGACGGGTCGGGGACGTGCTGACGGCGCTGGCCGACCGCCACGCGGGCCTGCGGACGTCGTTCTCGATCGCCACCGACGACATGGCCGACGCGCTGGCCGTGCAGGATGTCGCCGAGCCCGGACAGGTGCGCATCGACGTCGACACGGTCACGCTGGATCCCGACGACACCGCCGAGTCGCTGCTGGCCGCGTTCGTCCGTCCGTTCGACCTGGCGTGCGCCCCGCTGCTGCGCGCCCGCGTCGGGTGCTCCGATACGCGCAGCGTGCTGCTGATCGACGTGCACCACCTCATCGCCGACGGGGCGACGCTGCAGCATCTGCTCGACGAGTTCTGCCGCGGCTACAACGGCGAGGCGCTGACCCCCGACCCGTACCAGTACCCCGACTTCTCCCAGTGGGCCGCCCAGCGCGACCTGTCCGCGCAGCGCGCCTACTGGGCCGACGCGTTCGAAACCCCGCCCGACCCGCTCAACCTGGTCACCGACACGCCGCGACCGCCCCTGCCCAGCTACACCGGCGGCGAGGCACTGGTGACCCTGGACGCGGCGTTCCGCACCGCGCTGGAGGGGTACGCCCGCTGCGTCGGCGCGACGCCGTTCATGGTGATGGCCGCCACGCTGATGGCCGTGTTGGGCCGATACACCGGCCAGACCGACATCGCGCTCGGCACGCCCGTCGCCGGCCGGAGTCGGCGCGAGTTCGAGGACGTCGTCGGCATGTTCGTCAACACCGTCGTGCTGCGCGGGCATCCCGAACCGCAGCGCAGCTTCGCTGACTTCCTGGCGTCGCTGGTGCCCACGTGCCTGGACGGGTTCGCGAACCAGGACTTCCCGTACGAGCAACTGGTCGATGCCCTGGCGCTGCCCCGCGACCTGTCGCGCAACCCGCTGTTCGACGTCTGCTTCACGTTCCAGAACACCGCCCCGGTCACCGCCGCGCTGAACGGCCTGCCCTTCGCCGGGGCCACCCGCGCCCCGCTGCCCGCTCAGTTCGACCTGAGCTTCGAGGTGAGCCAAGACGACGCGGCCTACCAGGTGCGCCTGGCCTACCGCACGCCCCTGTTCTGTGCCGCATCGGCGCAGCTGATGCTCGCGCACTATTGCACCGCGCTGCGCGCGGTGGTCGCCGATCCGTCGGTGGCGCTGGCCGACCTGCCGCTGGCCGACGCCGCGGAGCAGACCCGCGTGCTCGACCAGTTCAGCGGCGCCCCGGTGCCCTCCAGCCCGGAACCTGCCTGCGTCGTGACGGCGTTCCAGGCGCAGGCCCGCCGCCAGCCCGACCACGTCGCCCTGGCGCTGGGCGAGGACACGCTGACCTACGGCGAGTTGGACGCGCGGGCCGACCGGATCGCCGGCTGGCTGCTCGCCCTGCACGTGGGCCGCGACGACCTCGTGGCCGTGCGCGCCGGGCGCGGGTTCGCCTACGTGACGGCCGTGCTCGGCGTACTCAAGGCCGGGGCCGGCATCCTGCCGATCGACGACGCCATGCCCGCCCGGCGCGCCCGCTTCCTGATGGACGACTCGGGCGCCAAGGCCCTGCTGACCAGTGGCGACGCCCCACAGNGGGCACCGGATGTGCCGCGCCTGGATGTGCACGGCGAGCTGCCAGCGACGCACGAGCCGGATCGGACCCCGGCCATCGGGCCCGACGACGTGGCGTACTGCATCTACACGTCCGGGTCGACCGGCACCCCCAAGGGGGTGCTGGTGACGCACGGCAACCTCGCCAACCTGGCGGGCTTCAACGCCCAGCTGGGGCTCGGCCCGTCCGACACCGTGCTGCAGTTCGCCACCTGCTCGTTCGACGTGTCGATGTGGGAGGTGAGCGCGGCGCTCACCACCGGGGCGACGCTGCGGCTGCTTCCGCCCGACATCGCCCGCGACCCGGATGCGGTGCGCGAGGTGCTGGCCGGGTGCACCGTCAGCTTCCTGCCACCCGGCTACGTGCCGCTGGTGCGTCCGGCCGGGCTGCGCGCGCTGGTCACCGCGGGCGGGCTGGCGCTGCCCGAGACCGTGCGGCAGGCCGTCCTCAACGACACCTACGTCAACGCGTACGGGCCGACCGAGACGACCATCTTCGGCACCGCCTGGTGGCACCGCAACGGCGAGGACATCCGCATCCCCGCCCCGATCGGGCGCCCCATGCCGGGCTACACCGCCTACGTGCTGGACGGGCTGCGTCCCTGCCCGATCGGCGTGCCCGGCGAGCTCTGCCTGGGCGGGTACGGCATCGCCCGCGGCTACCTGAACCGTCCGGACCTGACGGCGGCGAAGTTCATCGACAACCCGTTCGGCCCCGGACGGCTCAACCGCACCGGCGACATCGCGCGCTGGCTGCCCGACGGCAACCTGGAGTTCCTGGGACGCGTGGACAACCAGGTCAAGATCCGCGGCTACCGCGTCGAGCCCGGCGAGATCGAGGCGGCGCTGGTCAGCCTGGACGAGGTGGACGAGGCCGCCGTCGTCGTGAACGACTCCAGCCTGGTCGCCTACCTCGGGGCCCGTCCGAACATCGACACCACCCGGATCCGCGCCCAGCTGGCCCAGACGCTGCCCGACTACATGCTGCCCGGCGCCATCGTCGCGCTCGATGCGCTGCCGCGCAACGCCGGCGGCAAGGTGGACCGGCACCGGCTGCCCGCCCCGGGCGCCCGCGCCGCACGGCACGCCGACCCCGAAGCGCCGCACAGCCGCGAGGAGGCGCTGCTCGCCTGGGTGTTCGGCGAAGTGCTGGACACCGGCGCCATCGGCGTGCAGGACAACTTCTTCGAGCTGGGCGGCAACTCGCTGCTCGTGATCAAGGCCATCAACCGCGTCGAATCGATCACCGGCGTCCGCTTGCCGGTGGCGGCGTGGTTCACCACGCCCACGGTCGCCGGGCTGGCCGATGCGCTGCAGGCGCACCAGGCCGACACGGCCGAGGCCGTGGGAGCCGCGCGATGAGCCCCGACGTTTCGGACGCCTATGCCCTGACCGGGCTGCAGCACGGCATGGTGATCCAGAAGATGCTGGACGAACACTCGTCCGTCAACGTGCTGTGCTCGCTGCTGCGCGTGCCGCTGTGGCTGGACGACGACCTGGTGCGCGCCGCGCTGGACGTGCTGGCCGCCCGGCACGATGCGCTGCGCACCGTGATCCTGTACCGGCGCCTGGAGACCCCGCGCCAGGTGGTGCTGCGCGAGCGCGCCCAGAAGGTGAGCGTCGTCGACCTGCGCGACCAGCCCGACCCGCTGGATCGATGCCGCCAGCTGGCCCGCGAGGAGGCCGGGCGCGGATTCGACCTGGAGCGCGACCCGCTGCTGCGGCTGACGCTCGTCCACCTGGGTGCCCACGAAAGCGCGATCGTGTGGACGATGCACCACATCGTCGTCGATGGCTGGAACATCCAGACGCTGTGCCGCGATTTCTTCACCGCCTACGAGGCGCTGGCCGCCGGGCAGGCGGCCGACGACCTGCTCGCGCAGGCCCGGATGGCCCGGCGCCGCCACACCAGTTACGGCGACTACGTGCGCTGGCTGGACGAGCGCGACCAGGCGGGCGAGCTCGCGTACTGGCGCACCCTGCTCGACNGCTACACGACCCCGGTCGGCCCGATGTCCCGCCCGACGGGCACCCACGGCAGCGTCATCGCCGCGGTGCCTGCCGACACCGAGGCCGCGCTGCGCGCGACCGCGTCCGGCCTGGCCGTGACGATGAACACGCTGTTGGAGACCGCCTGGGGCCTGGCGCTGCAGCGGGTGTCGCAGCGCGAGGACGCCGTGTTCGGCAAGGTCGTCTCGGGCCGCGACGCCGACCTGCCGGGCATCGGCGACATCGTCGGCCTGTTCGCCAACACCATTCCCGTGCGGGCGCGGTGCGCGCCGGACGAGATCGTCGCGGATCTGGTGCGCCGCGACAACCGCCAGGGGCTGGACAGCGCCCGCAACGCGCACTGCCCCCTGGCCCAGATCCAGGCCCAGACCCGGCCGGGCATCCACCTGATCCGCAGCCTGTACGTCTACGAGAACCAGGTGCAGGCCGACGCGCTGGCGATGACGCTGTGCGGGCAGCCGGTGAGCATCGAGCCGATCGAGGGTCCCCTGGGATATCCGCTCGGCCTGAAGGCCTACCACGACCACGGCCTGCGCCTGGAGGTCGCCTACGCGGGCCTGGACGCCGCGGATGTCCGCCAGTTCGCCGATCAGCTCGTCGGGCTGCTGGCGCAGATCGCCGCCGATCCGCACGGCCCTGTGGCGGACCTGCGCTTCGCGGTGCCGTCCGGGCTGCGCACCTGCGCCGGCGAGGACGCGCCCTCGTCCGCGGTGGCCGCGTTCACGCCGCCGCGCGACCGGGCCGAGCAGGTGGTGGCGGACGTGTTCCGCACCGCGCTGGGCCTGACGCGTCCGGTCGGGGTGGACGAGAGCTTCCTGGATCTGGGCGGGCACTCGCTGAAGGCCGCCCGCGCGGCGCAGCTGCTGGAGCGTGCCAGCGGCGTGGCCGTGCCGCTGCGCTGCTGGTTCACCACGCCGACGGTCGCACAGATCGCGCAGGTGGTGCGCTCGGCGTCCGCCCCCGTCGGCGCGAACGGCGCGATCCCCGTTGCGGCGAAGCGCGAGACGTACGCCGTCTCACCCGCGCAGCGGCGGATGTACACGGTGCACCAGCTCGACGACACCGGCACGGCGTACAACATCCCGCTGGCGATGCGGTTCCGGGGCAGCCTGGATGCCGACCGGCTGCAGGCCGCCCTCGACGCGCTGCAGGCCCGGCACGAGTCGCTGCGCACCTGCTTCCGGCTGGTCGGCGACGAGCCCGAGCAGGTGATCCTGCCCGTCGGGGGATGCCCGATCCGGCTGGAGGCGTGCCCGGGCACCGACGACACCGACCCGGCCGCGCTGCTGGACGCGTTCGTCCGTCCGTTCGACCTGGGGCATGCGCCGCTGCTGCGCGCCGGGCTGGCCCGCGGCCAGACCACGAGCACCCTGCTGCTGGACATGCACCACATCATCGGCGACGGCCAGACGGAGACGGTGCTGCTGCACGACCTGGCGGCGCTCTACAACGGCGAGCCGCTGGACCCGGCACGTCAGTACAAAGACTTCAGTGAATGGGCCCGCACACGCGATATTTCGCAGCAACAGGCCTATTGGGAAGGTGTTTTTGCCGAAGAGGTTCCCGTGCTCGACCTGATCGCCGGGCGTCCGCGTCCCGCGCGGCGCGGCTTCGACGGCGCCATCGTCGGCGCGACCGTGCCGGCAGGGCTTCGGCAGCGTCTGGACGATTTCGCCCGCACCCACCAGGGCACGCCCTTCATGGTGCTGCTGGCCGCGCTGGGCGTGCTGGTGTCCCGCTACGCCACCGCCGACGACATCACGATCGGCAGCCCCGTGTCGGGCCGCGTGCATCCCGACACGCAGGCCATGGCGGGCATGTTCATCAACACCGTGGCGATCCGCAGCAACCCGGGCCCCGACCTGGCCTTCACGGCCTACTTCGACCAGGTGCGCCAGCGCTGCCTGGACGCCGTCGAGAACCAGGAGTATCCCTTCGAGTCGCTGGTCGAACAGCTGGATTGGCTGTCGCGGGACTTCTCGCGCAACCCGCTGTTCGACGTCATGTTCTCGCTGCAGAACCAGGACCTGCCCCAGGCCGGCCTCGACGGGCTCGACCTGCTCGCCACTGCCGGTGGGCGCACGTCCGCACGCTTCGACCTGTCGGTCAACGTGTCCCCCGTCGCCGACACGTACCAGATCGACTGGGTCTACAGCACCCAGCTGTTCGACGCCGACACCGCCCAGCGCATGCTCGACCACTACGTCGCGCTGCTGGCATCGATCGTCGCCGACCCGGCCCGGGCGATCCGGGAACTGCCGATGATGGACGACGCGGAGGCCGACCTGGTCACGCGCACCTGGAGCGGTGCCGCGCAGGAGCCGCCCCAGCCGGATGCGACCGACACCGTCGCGCTGATCGTGCGGCGGGCGCA